>DAOVZA010000265.1 GCA_030635405.1 Desulfocapsa sp. | reverse complement strand
GAAACTTCTCTGAGTTCCTGACCATGTGTCCTGACACAGAAAAAGGCTATGGCCAGTATAACTCTGGTAATTATTGTAATAAGAAGGTTGATGAGTTGGTACTTGGTGCACAGGTTGAGACTGATCTTACAAAACGTGGGGTAATGCTGCAGGAAGTTGAGCAGATTCTCTATGACGAAGCTGCTTATATTCCACTGCACTGGCAGCATCTTTCCTGGGCAGCAAAAAATAACGTGAAGCTTGAATCCATCGTTAATGCCCAGAATTTCCCTTACTTTGGCGACCTTGTTATAGAGTAAGAGAAAGAGAGTAATGCGCAGTATTGAAAAAAGGGCTGTGGATATTTGATGTCACAGTCCTTTTTTTGTTAGTGTTTGATGTCGCTCATCAACTTGAATGGAAAATTTAGGACATTAAGTCCAAAAACTCTATGTTTGCATTTATCATCCGCAGAATAATTCAGGCCACCGTGGTCATGCTGGTTATCGGTTTTATCGGTTTTTCGGTGAAGCACCAGCTAGGCGATCCTGTTCGTGATCTTGTTGGTATCTCGGTCTCCGTCAAGGAACGTGACGCCCTGCGACAGGAACTAGGTCTCAATGATCCATTTCTTGTACAGTATGGGCGGTTTTTGCAGAATGCAGTAAAGGGTGATCTGGGCCATTCCTTCTTTTTTAAGCGTCCGGCGCTCGATGTGATTTTTTCCAAGGCACCGGCCACTATTGAGCTTGTTTTTGCCTCGAGTCTAATTATTCTTCTGATTTCTGTTCCCGTGGGCCTTTATTCGGCCATTTATCCCAAACGGTTTTTCTCACAATTTGCCATGGGGGTATCCATTGTTGGTGTGTCCATTCCAGTATTTTTGACGGCCATTGTGCTGATCTACGTTTTTTCAGTCCAATTAAACTGGTTGCCATCCTTCGGGCGTGGAGAGACTGTGAATATTATGGGGTGGGAAAGTGGATTTTTCACCATTGATGGTTTGAAACATCTTGTGCTGCCATCCATTGCCCTCTCATCCATCATGCTGCCCCTCTTTATTCGTCTTATTCGTTCTGAGATGATGGAAGTGCTGGAAACAGAATATATCAAGTATGCCTGGGCTAAAGGCTTATCAAGAAAGCGAATCTGGATGATACACGCCTTTAAAAATACACTTTTACCCGTGATCACAGTGGGTGGTGTGCAGCTTGGAATTCTTATCGCCTTTACCATACTCACCGAAACGGTGTTTCAGTGGCAGGGAATGGGTTTTATGTTTCTTGAAGCTGTGGAACGCTCCGACACTGCTCTGCTTGTTGCCTATCTTGTTGTGGTCGGGGCACTTTTTGTTGTCGTAAATACTGTGGTTGATATTATTTACGGACTTATCAATCCTACGGTTACGATTGCCTCACGCTAATGCAGACACGACTCCAGAAATTTAAAGAATCCTATCTTTTTTATAGCTTTAAACGTGATAAAGTTGCCATCGTCAGTTTTACGATCCTGGCTGTTTTATTGCTTGCTGCTCTGTTTGCCCCTCTGCTTGCCCCTTATAATCCATATGATACAACTATCATCGATATTATGGATTCGGAAATACCTCCATCATGGATGGAAGAAGGGGAACAACGCTTTTTTCTCGGTACTGATATTCAAGGCAGAGACCTGGTTTCCACCATGCTGTATGGTCTGCGAATATCGGTACTTATTGGTATCGGAGCAGTAATCCTTCAGGCAATTATCGGAATTGGAGTCGGACTTACCGCTGGATATATGGGTGGTAAGATAGATGCCGTTTTGATGCGGATTGCCGATGTGCAGCTCTCTTTTTCCACTCTTATGGTGGCAATAATAGTGAGTGCCATTGTACAGCTTTCCTTTGGAGTCGGGCGCTATGAACAACTGGCAGTTCCAATTCTGATTGTAATTATCGGTATTGCTGAATGGCCGCAATACGCAAGAACTGTTCGTGCCTCTGTGCTTGGTGAAAAGAACAAGGAATATGTGGAAGCGGCGCGGGTTATCGGGCTTGATTCCAAGCGTATTATGGTTTCTCATATTTTGCCCAATACCCTCTCTCCTGTTCTTGTTATTTCAACAGTTCAGGTTGCAAATGCAGTAATGAGTGAAGCAGCGCTTTCTTTTCTAGGGCTAGGGATGCCGGTGTCAAAACCATCCATCGGATCATTGATTGATGCAGGTTTTGAGTATATTTTTTCAGGCGCATGGTGGATTACATTTTTTCCTGCAGTTCTGCTTATTATCTTTATTCTGGTGATCAATCTTCTTGGTGATTGGCTGCGTGATGTTCTTAACCCCAAACTCTATAAGGGCTGATCATGTCACTGCTTGAAGTGAAAAATCTTGAGGTCAGCTTTGCGTTGAGACAAGGCGATCTGATTGCCTTAAATGATGTCTCCTTCACACTTGATAAACGAGAGCGTTTAGGCGTTGTCGGTGAATCGGGAGCCGGTAAATCCGTGACTGGTTTTGCGGTAATTAATCTGATTTCAAAGCCCGGTAGGATCAGTAAGGGTGAAATTCTCTTTGATGGCCAGCGTCTTGATCAGTTTTCAGAGAAAGAGATGCGCAGTATTCGCGGTAATCGTATTTCTATGATCTTTCAGGATCCCATGATGACTCTGAATCCGGTGTTAACCGTTGGAACTCAGATGGTGGAAACTCTGCGGGCGCATCAAAATATCAGTGTCAAAGAGGCGAAGGAAATTGCCATTCGTAAGCTTGAGCTTGTGCATATTCCTTCTCCTGACCGCAGGCTGACGCAATATCCACATGAATTCTCAGGAGGTATGCGACAGCGTATTGTTATTGCCATTGCGCTGCTCACCGATCCTGCCATTATTATAGCCGATGAACCAACAACAGCGCTCGATGTTACCATTCAGGCAGAAATCATGGATCTGCTTATTGAACTCTGTGAAGCACATGATATGGGGCTAATGCTGATTACCCATGATCTCGGTGTTGTGGCTGAGGTTACAGAACGAGTGATGGTGATGTATGCCGGAAAGGTTATCGAGACAGCAAAAACTGACGATCTTGTGGCAAATCCTCTGCATCCTTATACAAAAGGGTTGATGAATGCCTTGCCCGGGCATGGCTGTGATAAGAATAATCGTCTACAGCAAATTCCTGGCTCCATGCCTAATCTCACCGAAATTGAACCGGGTTGTTCCTTTCATCCACGCTGTGATTTCTGTCAGGATCTCTGTAAAGAAACAGTCCCTGAGTTACGAAAGGTTGAAGGATATGAAGACAGGTTGGTGAGTTGTCACTTTCCCTGTGGAGGGCAGAGTTGATGGACAATTCTATTGTAAAGATTGATAATCTTGTGAAGTATTTTGATATTTCCGGAGGTTTTCTTGAACAGTTGCAGATTAAATCCGGAAAAATCAGCCTTCACAAAACAGAAGTAAAGGCTGTTAACGGCGTGAGCTTTGAAATTGCGCAAGGTGAAACTCTGGCTGTAGTTGGAGAATCCGGTTGCGGAAAATCAACCCTTGCCCGTACTGTGATGGGCCTCTATCCGCCAACTTCAGGAACTATCGCTTATAGGGGAGAACGCATTGATACACTGAATGCAAAACAGATGCTGCCCTATCGTCAGCGTATGCAGATGATCTTTCAAGATCCTTATGCATCTTTAAATCCCAGAAAAAGTGTGCGTCAAACACTCGAAGAACCGCTGCGTTTTCATCGAAAAAAAATAACAGATACTGAGGTGGATGATCGACTTGCTGAAGTGATGGATCAGGTGGGTGTAAATCCTGCCTGGCGTGATCGTTTCCCCCATGAATTTTCAGGTGGACAAAGACAACGCATTGCCATTGCCCGGGCCCTTGTTATTGATCCTGAATTTATTGTGGCCGATGAGCCGGTTTCGGCACTTGATGTTTCTATTCAGGCGCAGATTTTAAATCTTCTCATGGACGCCCAGGATCAGCGCGGCTTGACCTATCTTTTCATAACACACGATCTTTCAGTGGTACAACATGTGGCCACCCG
>DAOVZA010000082.1 GCA_030635405.1 Desulfocapsa sp. | reverse complement strand
TTGTTGCTGATGGATCGCAAGGCCCACCCAAAAAGGTGCAGGCTGGATGTATTGTACTAGCTTCTCGATCAGCTGCCCCAATCCTTCCATTTCTATGGTCTTGTAACCGTTACAAAAGATTTGGCTCATGGGATGGGACGGTATTGCCGATGCCTTTTTCTAAGATTGATTTTTTCTATGGTGAACCTTTGTATGTACCACCAAAAATTAAATCCGATGGAATTGAAGAGTTTCGAATAGTTCTTGAGAATCGTCTGAATGATTTATATACCAAGGCCTGGGCCTTACAGGGTAAGAAAGTACATTAATTTTGACACAGAATACTATGACTAAAGCAATTATGGTGGCCGGGCTTTCCGGAGGCTCAGGGAAAAGTGTTGTTTCCGTAGGATTAACAGCTGCTCTTGCCCAGCAGGGAAAGGTTGTGGTTCCATTCAAAAAAGGACCAGATTATATTGATGCCGGCTGGATGAAGCTTGCCGCCGGAAGGAACTGTTATAATTTGGATCCTTTTCTGATGAGTGAAGAGAATATTAAGGCTTCCTTTCTCACCCATAGTGCCGGAGCGGACCTAGTTGTCCTTGAAGGGAATCGAGGTTTGTACGATGGAGTAAACATCGAAGGTGGATATTCCACTGCTGAGCTTTCTCTTTCCTTGAATGTCCCAATACTGCTTGTTGTGAATTGTACGAAGACCACCAGAACAGTCGCTGCCATGGTGCTCGGGTGTATGAAACTTGACGAGCGTGTAAATATTTGTGGTGTAGTCTTAAATCAAATTGGGACTAAGCGGCATCAGTCCATTGTTACACAGGCAGTTGAAAAATATACGGGTTTGCCTGTTCTTGGAGCAATACCACGGATGAAGCGTGACATTTTCCCCATGCGTCATCTAGGGGTTACTCCACATCAGGAATATGAAGGAAGTGAAGAAGCCATGCAGTTTCTTGCTCAAACTGCGGCTGAGAATTTAGATCTTGTACGAATTCAGGAGTTAATGGCCCCTGTTGGTGTTAGACCTCAAAAAAGCAATCAACAAAAGGATGAAAAAAAACTTCGTATTGGTCTTTTAATGGATGCTGCTTTTCAATTTTATTATTCTGAAAATCTTGAGGCCCTCGAACAGAAAGGTGCAGAATTAATTTTCATTGATGCAACTGAAGAAGAGCAATTGCCTGAACTTGATGGTTTGTACATTGGAGGTGGTTTTCCTGAAACAAGTGCTAAAAAACTTGCAGCGAACATTTCATTTCGTGATTCTGTAAAGAGTGCTGCAGAAAAAGGCCTACCAATATATGCCGAGTGTGGCGGACTTATCTACTTAGGTGAGTCCATAGAGCTTGAGGGAGAGGTTTACCCTCTAGCAGGAGTTTTCCCCATTCGTTTTGGTATGTCCCAAAAGCCACAGGCTCATGGATATTCCATATTTGAAGTGGATGGTGACAATCCTTTTTATGAGAAGGGTGCAGAGATTAAAGGTCATGAATTTCGTTATTCAACAATACTTGAATGGCCTGGTAAATCAGAAGATTTAGTATTTAAAATGAAAAGGGGAGTTGGTTTCTCAGAGAAGCGTGAGGGCTTAGTTTATAATAATGTTCTTGCTCTTTATACTCATATTCATGCCTTGGGGACTCCCGAGTGGGCTGAAGGGTTTATAAAATGCTGCAATACAGTAAAAGTTTTGTCGCAGGAGTAGACAAGATTAAATATTGATTTAATGTATTCTTAAAATAGAAGACCATTTTGCCGAGACTGCCATTGGTGGTCATAATATTAACACTTCAAAAGAGGAATACAGAATGGAAACATATAAATGTTCAAAATGTGGTATGGCTGTTAACGCAACATGTGCTAAATGTGATGCTCCACTTGTGAATGATACGTTAAAATTGGAAGATGGAACGGAAGTACAGATTTCAAAGTGTCCGAATGGACATGGCAAGATCAAGTCACCCATGTGTTGTGGTGAAGATATGAGTTGTTCGATAAAATAATCGTTAGGCAAAAAAAATCCCAGGTACACGATTAGTATACCTGGGAAAACATTATTCTATAAGATATGCCTCGTTATCTTCTGTCCACCACGAGACTAGTATTTAATTTATTCGCTAACTTCAGTTCTTTTAAGCTCAACTCTACGATTTTTAGCACGTCCGGCATTACTTGTGTTATCAGCAATTGGCTCATTCGCGCCATATCCTTTCGCCTGAAGACGTTCAGCAGCAACACCTCTTGATACAAGATAGTTAAGTACTGATTCTGCACGCAGTGTTGAAAGTTGCAGGTTAGATTCAGCTTCACCTATGGAGTCGGTGTGTCCTGCTACTTCCATATTAAGTTCAGGATTCTTCTGGAGGATGTTTGCAGCAATATTAAGGGCACCATGGGCACTTTCAGCAAGCTCTGCGGTTCCAAGCTGAAAATTAATTCCTTCAAGAACAACGGTGGTTTGATCTTCTGAACAACCGGCTTTGTTTATTGTTGTATCGGATGCAGTGCCAGGACAGAGATCCAGGCTGTTAACGAGGCCATCATTATCAGTATCTTTCTCACAACCCTGTTCGTTGACATCGGTTCCCTCAAGTGTTTCAGGGCAGGTATCTTTAGCATCAGACACACCGTCGTTGTCACTGTCAGTGGTCATAAGTACGAGTTGATCTCTTTCAGCAGTTAAGGCTGCAATTGTACCTTCAAGGGTGGTGATCTGATTTATACTGTCAGTCAATTCCTGCTCAGTTGTCTGTAATGTTGCGAGTTGCTCTTTACTGGCATCGACCTCAGTTGCTAACTCTTGAATGGATGCATCCTTTGTAGCAATGAGACCTGTAAGTTCTTCGATTCGCTCATCAGTAGCAGTTTTTGCAGCAACAGCTTCATCCATGAGCGTTGCAATCTTCTCTTCGAGCTCGACACTGTTGTTTGCGGATGCTTGATCAGTTAATTGCTGAATGGTAGAATCTTTTTCTGTAGCTGTCGCGGTGGAAGCTTCAAGTTCTTCTTTCAGAGAGCTTGATTCTTCCTGTGCGATTTGAAGAGAAATTTCTGCAGCCGCAAGTTTAGCATCCAGTTCAGTCTGTGCTGTTGTTATCGATGCAGCCTGTTCTTCCAGGGATCCTTGTAGCGAAGTGATTTCCTGGGCTTGTAATTCGCTGCTGTTTTGTAACTCGGAAGATTGTGCAGTTAGAGTTTCGATCTGCTCACGGGCCTGTGTCAGCTCAGCCATAGTTTCTTCAGCTTTTGTTGATAGAGAGCTGTTTTCCTGGACATGTTCTTGTAGTGTTGTTTTGGCAGTTTCTATGTCAGTAGTGAGAAGTGCAAGCTCAGCAAGTGCATTTTCGAGTCCTGATTTTGTAGAAGAAAGTTCACTGTTAAGTGTGTCGTTTGAGCTTTGTTGTTCAGTAATGCTTGATTCATTCTGGGCTATATTCTCAGTTAATGCTGAATTGCTTTCCAGAGCATTATTTACTTGCTGTTCAAGTGCTGTGATCTTTTCTGTCAGTGAAGCGTTGTTTTCTTCGGCCTGCAATATGTTATTTGCTAATTCAGCTTCTTTATCTATTAACAGAACCTTCACTTGTGTCAGAGCTTGGTTGGCTTGCGCCTCAACCAAGCGAAGATTCACAATTTCGTCATCTAATGTGTGATTGTCTATTTCTTGCTGTTTAAGTTTAGCCTGCTCAGAGGTGAATGCCTGTTCTTTATTCTCTAACTCACCTAACAGGCCTTGGATACGAGCACTTTGTTCATTGATGTTGGCTTGTAATGTGGAATTGTTAATTTCAAGCTCTTTTATTTGGGATATAGCCCGTGGAAGTTGCTTCTTTGAGTTAGTAGCATTATCCCGATTCATCTTTACAATAAGAGCATTGATCTCAGAAACCACAGAAGAATTATTCTTAACGGCTGAGGATGATTCAGAGTAAGCAGGAACACCTGAAAGTTGTGCAACCTTGTCCTGAAGTTCTGAGAGGAGCTTAGTTTTTATTGCTAACTCATCGAGAACCAGAGTCAGGTTCATCGCTTTGTTGGCATGTGCAGTTTCGGCAATACGTAGTAACTCGGCACCTTCTTCAAGTTTTTCACTATAAAAGGTGATGGCCTGATTTTTCTCTTTCAGGGCTGCTGCAAGTTGAATTAATTCTTTTTTTTTTGCATCAAGTGAGCCTTGTGTTTCTGTAAGACTTTCAGTGGTTGCACTGTTTTGTGCTTCTGAAGTTGCCAGCTGATTCTGCTGCTCTTCACTTTGCTGTTGGAGCTGAGTGAGTTTTACCTGCTCTTCTTTGGCACTTGCAAGTTGTTCAGTTAATTGTTCCTGAAGTACTTGAAGATTCTGTGCAAGATCAGTCTTCTCGGTCTCAAGAGCAGTGATACTGGTTTTGAGTTCAGGAATAGCACTGTTCATCTCGCTATTCTGTTTTTTGGCATCTTCAACTAAAATATTAGTTTCATCCAGAGATTGCTGAATGTTGGCTATTGTCTGTTCATTTTTAGTAACTGTCTGCTGGATCGCTTGATTGTCGAGGACAAGCTGGGCACTTTTCTGCATGTAGAAAATTAAGAATAACGAGACGATAAGTATTGCAAGTACACCACTATAGATAATTTTGGTTGTGTTTCCCATTGGATATTTCCCCGAAGATAGGTTAAGCGATTTTATGAATCTGGGATGGTTTAAAGTCTACCATTAATAGGTAAACAAAATGACTTGCACAGTGATAACCCTTATTGGGCTCAAATGCAAGTTCTCTGAAGGGGTAAAACTGTTTGAAAGGAATGAAAATTAGGATGATTAGAGGGCTTAATTAACATGCAGAAATACAGATTGCGTTGAACTGTACTTCTGCATTGTATGGGGAGTAATCAGTTGATCGTTGGTATATTGCCAAGCACTTTAGCATTTATGTTTTCTTTTGCTGCGTCACTTGGCTCTGGTTTGGACCAATGAATAAATGCTTCTGTGACACGCATGAAATCGCCGTCGTCTTTTTTACATTGGTCACAGATACTTTCCGCCTGATCTCTGTATATAATGAGTTTGGAAGCGGGTTCGCCATCCTTGGCAACGGCAGCCATTTTTTTACAGCCACATTCTAGGCGGACAATAACAACTCCAATACCGTCAGGACTTCCCTCAAGGATTCCTTCTATCATGGCCTCTTCATTCTTTTCAGCCACGAGAGCATTCTTTTTGAGGTTTTTCGCTGATTTTGTTTTCTTTGCCATTATAGATCTCTCAGTTTATTGGTTTTTAAAAGGATAGTGAAGAAGTCACAATATAAGACAAATCCGTCAGTGGTCAATGTCTTTTTCCTCTCATGGATAGAGGGTTTAAAGCTTTTTTGAAGAACGTTCGCTTATGATGGAATTCCTTATGGAATTCAACGGAATATACTTGACAAACTATAGGTGGTGAATTATCTGATCTATACATTAAAATTGTGTTCCACTACATGTTAATGTTTATAGGAACAGAGACTGATACATGGTTTTGTATCTGATTATTTATTTTTTTATTCTAGGAGATTGTTATGGGTTGGGAAGTAATTGTAGACAAAGATAAATGTGCTGGTGATGAAGAATGTGTAAACGCTTGTCCTGCTCAGGTTTATGAGATGGTAGACGGTAAAGCTGAAGTAGTTGAAGAAGACGAATGTCTCGGTTGTGAGACCTGCGTTGAAGTTTGTCCTGAAGGCGCTATCACCGTAACTGAAGTCTAAGTCACTTAGAAATCGGTTTGTTGCAGGCCCATTTTCCCTTCGGGGGGAATGGGCTTGTTCTATTTCTAGGGTAAGGGAAAGATGAGAGCCTCTTTTAATCAGATCAGGATCAGTAAATCAGCTTTATGCCATAATTATCATCTGCTTAAAGAACAAGTTGGTAATAATGTCCGCCTACTTGCCATGATTAAAGCAGATGCTTATGGTCATGGCATGAATGTGGTTGCACGGGTGCTGAGTGATGCTGGATGTCCTGAGTTTGGTGTTGCTGAAATTGAAGAAGGGGTTCGATTACGTGATTCAGGAATTGAAGAGCCTATTTTTATTTTTCTTGGCTTTGACCCTCTCGATGTGGATCTTTTTTTTGAGTATAATCTAACTCCTGTAATTTATACTCTTGAGAGTGCTCAGACACTTTCTCTTGAAGCTGAAAAACGTAACAGGGAAGTTGAAGTTCATGTAAAGATTGATTGTGGCATGACACGCCTGGGAATATATCCAGAGGAATTCGAACAATTTTATAACTCAATAAAAGAACTGCCAGGCCTTGTTTTTGGTGGTATTGCAAGTCATTTTCCACGTTCTGATGAGGCAGATTCAAATAATACTTTAGAACAATTTTCACGATTTGAAAAATTATTTGCAATTGTAGATAAAAATGAAAACATTATAAGACATACTGCAAACTCAGGTGGGATTCTTTACTTTCCTCGGACACATTGTGATATGGTTCGTGCCGGAATATCACTTTATGGTTATTATCCCGATGGTATAATCGGAAGTCGCCAGGAAGAAGGTGCAAAATTAAAACCTGTTATGTCCTTTTCCACCCGTGTGCTTCAGGTTAAAGCAGTACCTGCGGGCACCGGAATTAGCTATGGACATACATACATAACAGATAGCGAAACTCGTATTGCTGTCCTTCCCGTTGGTTATGAAGACGGTTTGTCGCGAAGCCTGTCCAATAAGGGTGAAGTGTTGATACGAGGTAAACGTGCAAAAATAAGAGGACGCATCTGTATGAATTTATGTATGGTTGATGTCACTTTGATTGAAGATGTGCAGGCAGGGGATGAAGTGGTCATCCTCGGCTCTCAATATACGGACACCATCAGTGCTGATGAAATCGCAGGATGGATGAGTAGTATCTCATACGAGGTACTTTGTCTCTTTGGAAATAATAACGAAAGAAAGTACATAGAATGATACTTGAACGTATACAAAAACTGGTTGATACCTGTTTTGAGAAGGGTGTAAGTGAAGGGAAGTGGTCTGATAAAGCAGCTGGGAAGTATTCAGTTGATGTTCCTAAACGTGATGGACAGGGTGATTATGCAACCAATATGGCCATGGTTATGGCCGGAATCGAGAAGAAGAACCCAAGAGAAATTGCGGGACACCTTCTTGAGTTGCTTGGCGAGGATGATACCATCGTTGAGAAACTGGAGATTGCAGGGCCTGGATTTGTAAATATCTTCCTGAAACAGAAGGTATGGCAGGATGTTTTGAGCCCAGTTTTCGAGGCTGGAGATTCTTTTGGAACCTCAACGGTTGGAAATGGCAAAAATGTCATGGTTGAATTTGTCAGTGCTAACCCCACCGGACCATTAAGTATCGGACATGGCAGGCAGGCTATTCTTGGCGATGCTATTGCCAGATTACTTGAAGCCACAGGGCATTCTGTCTATCGTGAATACTACTTCAACGATGCCGGACGCCAGATGCGTGTACTCGGTCAGTCCACTCGTGCTCGTTATCTTGAACTACAAAACAAAGCTTTCGAATTTCCTGAAGATGGATATCAGGGTGAGTATATCAACGATATCGCACAGGAATTAATAGATGAAAAAGGTGACAGCCTGGTCACAGAGACTGACACTCTCCCTTTCACTGAAAAAGCAAAGGATGTGATCTTTGCAGATATCTCTGCCACTCTTAAAAGAATGGACATAGTTTTTGACAATTATT
>DAOVZA010000164.1 GCA_030635405.1 Desulfocapsa sp. | reverse complement strand
TGTGCCCATGCCTTTGCTCATATCCTCTACAAAGGATTGCTCTTCATGGCAGCTGGCGCAATTTTAACCACGACAGGTAGACAAAAGCTCACTGAACTTGGCGGCCTCTATAAGAAGATGCCTGGAACCATGATATTTATGATTATTGGTGGCCTGGCTGTTTCAGGACTTCCACTGATGTCTGGGTTTATCTCAAAATCCATGATAATTGCCGCTGCCTTTGAATCACATATTCTTTGGGCAGGATTTGCTCTGACCGTTGTATCAGCAGGAACATTCCTTGCTGCAGGACTGAGACTTCCATATCTTATTTTCTTTGGAAAAAACAACTGTTCTGATGAAACCTGGGAAAAAGCAAAGGATCCAAGCTGGAACATGCAACTTGCCATGACCATTGGTGGTTTCCTCTGTATCTTTCTTGGTGTCTACACACCATTTCTTTACAACATGCTGCCAAATACAGAAGTCGTTTTTCATCCATATAACGCCTACCATCTCAGTGAGACCATTCAAATAATGGCCTTCACAGCCTTTGGATTCTTCATGCTTCGTAAATACGTAATGCCTAAGAATACAATTAGCCTTGATATGGACTGGTTCTATCGCATGGGTGGACGTGCCTTTTACTGGACAGTCGAGAATCCTCTTCAATGGTTTGATACTGCGCTCAGCAAATTTTATAAATCAGTTGGTATCAATTGTCTGATGGTAACATCAGCTTTCTGGTCATGGTTTGACTGGAATGGAATTGATGGAGTTGTTGATGGAACTGCCCGCTGTGTTCGTGCCATAGGCCGTCGTGTAACAGTTGTTCTGCAGCGCGGTGAGATCCAGCAAACCATTTATTACACAGTATCCTTTGCAGCCGTTCTTCTGGTAGCCTATGTCTGGCTATAACAGTTTGAATATACATTTAAATAGTTACAAACAAATAAACTGATATCGAGGAATACTGGAAATGGATCAAATACTAATCAAAAGTGCAGAATATCCCTATATTCTGAGTACACTGATCTTTCTGCCTCTGGCTGGAGCAATACTACTGCTCTTCATACGGAATGAATCCTTCGCTAAATACTGGGCACTTGGCATCACCACACTCACTGCACTTGTCTCTATCCCCATGCTCATAGCGTTTGATAGAACCACCAGTAAATTTCAATTTGCAGAACAGGTTACCTGGATAGAGTCTTTAAATATTCAGTACGTGATTGGTGTTGATGGTATATCCATTTTGCTGGTTATGTTAACAACCTTTATCATGCCACTCTGTGTGCTCGCATCCTGGAGTTATATCAAAACACGAGTCCAGGCGTTCATGGTGTGTCTTCTCATCATGGAATGTGCAATGCTAGGCGTATTTGTAGCCCTTGACTTTGTTCTATTTTACATTCTCTGGGAAGCAATGCTCATCCCCATGTATATGCTTATTGCCATATGGGGTGGTCCTAGAAAGATCTACGCATCCGTAAAGTTTTTTCTTTATACTCTTTCTGGATCCGTCATGCTTCTTGTTGCCATTATCTGGCTCTACATCAACAACGGATACAGCTT
The DNA here is from genome assembly GCA_030635405.1 of Desulfocapsa sp. Next base: position 4,059 of record DAOVZA010000164.1, on the reverse strand, counting down.
CTTTATCCCTGACATGATGTGGCAGAACTACTCAAGCACCGCACAAATTTATCTGTTCCTTGCTTTCTTTCTTGCATTTGCAATCAAGGTTCCCATGTTTCCATTCCATACATGGCTCCCAGCTGCTCATGTTGAAGCACCAACAGCAGGATCAGTTATCCTTGCCTCGGTACTCTTAAAAATGGGAACATATGGCTTTCTTCGCTTTGCAATTCCGATAACTCCAGAAGCTACCATGACTCTGGCACCAGCCATACTCTGGTTATCCATAGCAGGAATTATCTATGGTGGATTTACAGCCCTTGCTCAAAGCGATATGAAAAAGCTGATAGCTTATTCATCAGTTGGACATATGGGCTTTGTAACACTTGGTATATTTGTCTTGAATACCGCAGGTGTTGAAGGGGCGATCCTTCAGATGATCAATCATGGTATTACCACTGGTGCCCTGTTTCTCTGTATCGGAATGATCTATGAGCGCACACATTCCAGAGAACTTAGAGATGCAACAGGAGTTGGCAAACATATGCCAATTTATGTGACGTTTCTGACGTTCTTTGCACTGTCATCTTTTGGGTTTCCTGCAACAAACAGTTTTGTTGGTGAGTTCTTAATTCTTGCCGGTACATTTGAGCATTCTATCTGGCTTGCACTTGCCGCAATTCCAGGGGCAGTTCTTGCAGCAGCCTATATGCTTCGCATGTTGCAGAAAATAGTATGGGGTGGAACCGACAACCCTGATCAATCATGGATTAAAGATCTTAATGTTCGTGAGATCGTGACTCTTTCTCCTTTCCTCTTCTTTGTCTTCTGGATTGGGCTTGGCGCACAACCATTTATTGATCTTATTCATGTAAGTGTTGAGAACTTGTTAAATAACTACCACGGTTTTCACAACCAGGTGGCAGTAGTAACAAACTTAATTATACAGTAACAGCGTTCTTTATTAACGTTTCGCAAAAGGTATAAAAATGCAATTTCTCCCTGAGTTAACACTGTTGGGTGCGGGCCTTATCGTCTTTATTGTCAGCCTTGGTAAAGCCAATGGTGATAATACCAGAAATATCGCCATCGGACTCGGTGCTGCAATATTTGCTGCCACTCTCCTCAGCTACTCTCAAACTGGTAAGCTCTTTTTTAACACCTATCAGGTTGATCTGTTCTCACAGGTCTTTAAAATGCTGATAGCTGGAGCCATGCTGATTGTTCTTCTCTTTGGTAACAAGCTCAAGGGTATACCTCAAAAAGTCCATCCTGAATATTATCTCTTTATGTTCATGAGTGCGCTTGGACTTATGATGCTTGTATCAAGTGTTGAGTTACTTGCCATCTTCGTCTCCCTGGAACTTTCTTCTTTTGCTGTCTATATCATGGTTCCCATGCGCGATGACGAAGGAAAATTCAGATTCCAAATGGAAGCTGGGATCAAATACTTGCTCTTTGGTGTAACAGCCACTGGTTTTATGCTTTTTGGTATGAGTTACATGTATGGATTAACAGGATCCACTGAGCTCTCTGTCGTTATCACCAAACTTTCCACCATGTGGGATAATCCAGCAGCTGTAATTGCCATGATGATGGTACTTGCAGGCTTCTTTTACAAACTTGCTATTTTTCCATTTCACTTTTGGGTTCCAGATGTTTATGAGGGAGCCTCAAATGAAACCACAGCGTTTATTGCATCCGTTCCAAAGCTTGCAGCCGTTGCTATGCTTATTCGTCTTGTAAGCCTTATCAGTGGAGATGGTCAGGTTATCCTTAATGTCCTTATGGTTTGTGCAGTCGCATCCATGTTTTATGGAAACCTTTCAGCACTTGTACAAAAAGATGTTAAGCGTATGCTTGGCTTTTCAGGTATTGCCCATGCCGGTTTTGTTCTTTTGGGTATTCTCACCTTTCAGATTACAGGCTTTGCAAATGCGATGTACTACATCATTGGATATGTATTGATGAATCTTGCCTGTTTTCTCGTTATCTGTTCAGTCTCAAAGAATGGTGAAAATGTTATGATTGATGATCTCGCAGGTCTTCATAAACGTTCACCAATATTAGCTTTTACTCTTGCCGTTGGTCTTTTTGCTCTCGCTGGTATTCCTCCATTTGTTGGCTTTATGGGTAAATTCATGTTACTTGCTGGGGCGTTAAAAGAAGGCTATCTACTCATTGTTATTCTTGCAGCTATCAATACAGCCATTGCTATATACTATTATCTGTCTGTTATCCGAGTAACCTACGCAAGTGACCCGGAAGAAAGAGAAATTGTTACTCCCTCCCTAATGACCAACGCAACATCTGTATTTCTTCTTGCTGCCATTGTTATCATGGGCGTCCTACCACAACGATTCGTTGACTACGCCAGCAGCGTCGTACAAACTATCATGTAAATGATAGTCATACATATACTGAATTATCCAAAGCCCTTTGAAATATTTCTTAGGGCTTTTGTCTTTTTAAAGATATCAGAGGCAGGTTTCTGATAATATTTCCATTTTTCTTTTTTAGTTTTAGCTAAATCGTGTATAATCCCTTTATTCATGACAATGTCTGTGTAAAAAAAACTCTCTTTTCTTTGAAAACTAGTTTAATTTCAAGTTTTTAGAACTTTCGTAAGACATAATCATACAAAATTTTATACATATACCCTTTTAGTCCATCTCTTGATATTTCGGAGGAATAATCCATGAAGAACCTTGAATTACGCTCATCCCTTATTAAAACAGGTGTCGTTGCGATGCTCTGTGTGTTTTTAATCTATGCATTTGCAGTTGGTGATTCTGGTGGTGTAACAGGCACCATCGGAAGCGTCTTCTCATTGATTTTATTTTTAATAGGTTTGATCGTTGCAGTTGTTGTTAGTGTTGTTGTAATGTTTGGAATCTACTTTGGTATACTTTATATGTATAATCCAAATATCTCCAAAAAGACCTACGCAGAATTCAAAACCAAACTTAGTGAATGTAAAATGCCTTGTGGGCACAGTTGTTCCACATCTAAAACAACAGCACCTTCAATTAGTGATGAAGATCTTAATCCATTAAGAGAAGATCAGAAAAAACTTTCTAACCAAATTTCAGGCCTGCAAAGCAGTGTTGAATCTCTTGAGAAAGTACTCAGTACTATTTCCGGAACAGTTAGTGCTTCCGCTGAAGAAATCACTAAACTTGAAGAAAAAGCTAGTGGTGTTGAAGAAACACTTGAAGGAAAGGCAACAACAGATTCTGTAGCTGATGCTGCTAAAAAGCTAGAAGGCAGTATATCAACTATTCAATCTTCTATTAAACCACTAAGTGACAAAGTAGCAGAGCTAGAAACCGCAATTTCATCCACTGAAGATGATTCCGAAGATAACGAACTGGAAACAACAGTAAATGATGCAATTGGAGCATTCCAAGAAGAACTTGCGACCATAAATAAGGCTATTAAAAATCTCTCAAAGACACCAGCCGCACCCGAGAGTAACTCAAAGCAGGAATCAGAAGAAGATGAGGAACATCGCATTCTTTCTTACTTCACCAAAAAGGCTGATAAAAACAAGTTCATTTCACTGGTTGCAGATGCTGTAAACAAAAAGATGACCTACGCCCAGGTTGGTGAACTCCTTGACGACTCACTATCCTCTCAGGCTTCTGAAGTAATTGCCGACCACCCATCACTTACCAAAGATTATATTAGAACGAGTAAACAGAAAAACTAATCAATCTGATCCAAATACTGTTAAAAAAAGTGACATGAAGAGGGCTCTTCATGTCACTTTTTTTGTTTAAAACACGCAACGACATTGTAAGTATTTCCCTGCCTCCATCCTTTTTAATAGTACCATCCATTTGTCATTTCTACACAGATACGAAACCTTAGCAATCAACCACGACTTTCTTTCATTTTATTTCACGATTAGCGTTGACACCCCCCTCCCAACGGAGTAGTTTGCCGCGGTCGCTGAGTGAGGGAGAGGATGAAAAAAGCATCTTCCAAACAAACGACAAATTGAGTCAACTTTATAGTTGACACAAACAATTTGTTCGACTAGAATGTCGATCTTGTCGCGGGGTTAACCTGCAC
>DAOVZA010000374.1 GCA_030635405.1 Desulfocapsa sp. | reverse complement strand
CATCCTTTATGAAGTGAGTATTGGCGCCGTCTGGATGTTCGGCAAGAAAATAGCTGTGGCCGAAGTTGATGGACTTGAAAAAAAGTTGTGAATTGAATTATCGCCACCAATAATTTCATGAAACTACCAAAGATTCACGCGGCGTATGAGCGTTTCTTGCGAATACGTCAAAGCACCCTGGACTTGGAAAGTAAGGAATAAGGTGGTAAGGAAAATTTTAGACAACAACGTCGATACTCTTTCTTGCAACCTGCTGCTGTTCCGCTAGGGCTCTCCGGACACTCTCCCCGGCTTTCACTTCCTCTGCCCGAGCTTTGTCGACCCTTTCCTTGGCGCGTTGTTCATCTTCCTGGGCAGCTTTCTTTTTCTGTATTGCCTGCTGCTGGCCGTCTCTGGCTTGTTGGACTCTTCTGGATGCTTCTAATTTTTCTGCGTGGTTTTGTGATTGTAATGTCAGTGGAGATGGTGTGGCAGTGTTGGAAATGTTTTGGTTCAACATCATGATCTCCGCATAAATACCTTCGAGTGTTCGGTAAGTTGCTTTCCTGTTTCCTCATGATAATTCAAATCCGGGAAAATTTCAGGCTCTCTTCCCCTTCATTAAAGAATAAGGAGTAATGATGGATTTGTCACGGAGAAAAATGATATCTTTTACAGGGGAAGGGTAGGAATAGGAGAGAGTATGCCTTTATGATTTTATAAGGAGTCATCACTCTTTTATGTATCGTGCAGCTCTCTGCGCAGCCCTTTTACCAAACACTTGGGTAGAAGTAATCATTAATCCTCCAATCCGATCCCCTCCATGCATTCCTGTGGTTATCTCCCCAGCAGCAAAGAGACCGTTTACAGATGTTTCTCCCCAGGGAGAAATGTGAACGCCACCATTACTGGCCTGCACATGAGGATAAATAGTGTTGGTTGGCTGGTGCGTAGAGTTGTTAATGACTTGGATAGCAAATGAGAAATCATCCGTAAGGTGCTCAAGTAGAATTTTGTCGAAGGCAAGGTCGGGCTGAAGGTTGCTGATAGGGACATGGAGCTGGCGTGATTGAGCGATTTTCGAAGAAGGAGATGGAAGTTTGATCTTCAGTCCATCCGCAGTCTGAAATGTATACGTCTGAGCAAAAAACGAACCAACAGAAAATCGCGGAGCCAAAGGGTCTATATCCTCCCAGACTTTTTGCTGGTATTCCATATTGACCAAGGGAACACTTACTTGTTCCAGAAGTTGATACCCATCACCTGTAAGAGTTGGTTCAACAATATTGGCTGGGAAGGTGGCCGCGTTACCACCTGTAGCAAGAATCACTGCACTGCATGAGATCTGAATTTCTTTGTCTCCTTGTTGCGTCAAAATGCCACAAATCTAATTACCTTTTATTAGCAGCTTGCTTGCGGCGGTATCTTCAAGAACGGTGATCTTGGAGTGATCAAGATGTTTTTTGAAGATAGTTGCAAACTGTTTGACATCGGTGATTATAGCAGCAAGGGGGGAAGGGTGGAAACAAGGTGAAACACGGTGCAGTTGACCATCGGAATGATGGAGAAACGTTACCCCTAATTTTTGCAGCGCAAGAAAGGCCTGGTGGGATTCTTCAACAAGTATTCGTGAAAGGTGCTGATCATTGGTGCCGTAACTGATGATATTGATTTGTTTGAAAAGACTTTCTTTTTCCCCATCAGTCTCGGCAAAGGTGATGCCCCATTGCTTATTTCGGTTCAGGAATGTAGAGCCTGACGCAAAGAGTTTTCCTTTTGAAAGGAGGAGGATGGAATCAAGGTGCTCCTGGGCTGTGAGTGCAGCTTGTAAGCCTGCAGCACCGCTGCCGACAATAACAAGTTCTGCGTCAAGTTTTTCCATGCTTTAGATGCTTTGGCAAGTGAATATGTCTGAATTTCTATCTTATTTACATCACCCTTTTCTTTATTACTTTTGCTTCTTTATTAACGCCAGGTCATTGTCCACCATCTCACGTACAAGATCACTAAAGGTGATTTTTGATTGCCAACCGAATGCATTTTTTGCCCGCTCAGCATTGCCTATCAGAATTGCGTTTTCTTTTCGGAAAAATTTTGGGTTGGTCACCACATAATCGTTATAATCCATACCGGCATATTGAAAAGCCTCCCTGCAGAAATTTCTTACTGTGTGAAGTTGGCCAGTGCAAATAACATAATCTTTCGGATGATCTTCCTGCAGCATCTGCCAGATTGCTTCCATATATTCTTTGGCATGTCCCCAGTCTCTTTTTGCGTCAAGATTTCCAAGTTCGAGTTTGTCTGTTAAACCATATTTAATTTTGGCGACATGGGAGGTAATTTTTCGGGTAACAAATTCAAATCCTCGGCGGGGTGATTCGTGATTATATAAAATTCCACTGCAGGCAAACATGTTGTAGTTTTCCCGGTAATTACGGGTCAGTTCAAAGCCGGCAACTTTAGATATGCCATATGCGGAGCTGGGGTGGAAACGGGTTGTTTCGGTTTGAGGAATTTCATCTGCTCGTCCGAACATTTCACTCGTTCCCGCAAAGTAAAACCGACATTCCGGAACGAGATCCCGACAGACTGCCAACATGTTGTGGGTGCCATTTATATTGGTATTGATTGTGGAGAATTCATCTTCAAAGGAGTTGCTCACATAACTCTGAGCCGCCAGATGATATACTTCATGGGGTTGTGAAGTTCGAATAGCGTTGTAAAGGCTTGGAAAACTCTCCAGCGAACCGGGTATCAGTTCTACATCATCGAGTATTGAAGCGATGCGATGCATGCGGTGGCTTTCATCCTCAAATGCCACCCGACGTACTAATCCATACACCGAGTATCCTTTTTCAAAGAGACGTTCAGCAAGATAACTACCATCCTGACCGGTAATGCCGGTTATAAGAGCTCTTTTCTTCATCATTATCGTAATTCCTGGCAATGATTATTTATTTTTTTTGGTAAACAGCATGCAATTAACTGCGCTCAGGTCTTTCAT
>DAOVZA010000344.1 GCA_030635405.1 Desulfocapsa sp. | reverse complement strand
TCGGCTTGAGATTAAACCCAGTTATGTCCAGGGGATGAGAGTTACAGTCGGCGAAACCCTGAGTGCGGTTGAGATGGGGCTGGTGGGTAAAGTCAATAAGGAAATAGTTGGAAATATAAATCACTGCGGTGGCAGATCTGTTGGCCTTTCAGGGCGTGATGGCGATCTTATCTGTGCAGAAAAAATGCGGGTGAATAAGAAAAATAATGAAGCTTTAAAGGATGCGCCTCCTGAACTCATTGATCTTGGTCGGGTGGGGCAGGTGACCAAGGTGAATCCTGAGATTTTACAGGCTCTTGAGAAAAATGACTTTATTCCGGTCATTGCACCTGTTGGTGTGGGAGAAGATGGGCAGGCGTTCAATATTAATGCTGACATTGTCGCCGGTGCCATCGCTGCAGAGTTGAATGCTGAAAAACTGATTTTGCTCACCGATGTTGCAGGTGTTCAGGACAGTGAAGGGACATTACTGAAATCCTTAAAACAGGATGAGCTTGAAGGTTTTATTGATAAGGGAACCATTGGCGGTGGTATGATTCCGAAGGTGCGATGTTGTGGAGATGCCTTAAAGGGCGGAGTTACTAAAACACATATTATTGATGGCAGAGTTGAACATGCCATTCTGCTTGAAATATTTACCCGGGAAGGGGTAGGAACGGAGATTGTCTGATGAGTGGAGAAAATGCAAGCTGGGCTGAGCGGAGTGATGCGGTAATTGTTGGAACCTACGCACGATATCCTGCCACCATGGTGAAGGGGCAAGGTTGTGCTCTGACCGATGCTGAAGGAAAAGAATATCTGGATTGCCTTGCGGGAATTGCTGTTTGCAGTCTTGGTCATTGTCATCCGGCAGTGACCGATGCCATCTGCTTCCAGGCAAAGGAGTTGGTCCATGTTTCAAATCTCTATTACACCAAAAGCCAGACGGAACTTGCTGAGTTGCTGGTACAGAATTCCTTTGCTGATAAGGTCTTCTTTGCCAATAGTGGAGCAGAGGCAAATGAGGCGGCCATAAAGCTTGCCAGAATTTGTGCAGGGCATGAACGGTATGGGATTATATCGCTTGCCGGATCCTTCCACGGCAGAACCCTTGCCACCGTGGCAGCCACCGGTCAGCCTAAGTTGCAGGAAGGTTTTGAACCCATGCCTGAAGGTTTTTCCCATGCACCCTTTGGTAATTTGAACGTGCTTGAAGCCATGATCACCGATCAAACCTGTGCTATTATGTGCGAGCCTTTACAGGGAGAAGGTGGGGTGCGGCCGCTTGATGTTGAATATTTGAAAGGTTTGCAGGGTCTTTGTAAAAAACATGATCTGTTGCTTATCTTTGATGAAATTCAAACGGGAATTGGCCGGACAGGAACATTTTTCGCCTACGAACAGTTAGGGATTGTGCCGGATATTATGACGGTTGCCAAGGCCCTTGGGAATGGTTTACCGATTGGAGCCATGCTCACAAGAAAAGAGATTGCGGCTTCTCTTGTCCCGGGAACCCATGGCTCCACATTTGGTGGAAATCCGGTTGCAGCAGCTGGTGCAGTGGCTACTCTAAACGTTATTTTAGAAGATGGTTTTCTTGCTGATGTCCAGGAGAAGGGAGAATATCTGCATAAAGGTCTTGAAGAACTTGCTACGCGTTTTCCGCTTCTTGCCAGTGGAGCAAGGGGAATGGGTCTGATCAGAGGGCTCGTTCTCACCGAAAAAGGTATCGAGCAGGGTGGTGCTATGGTGAAAGCCTTGTTTGATAAGGGGGTGCTTATTAATTTTGCTGGAAATGCAGTCCTTCGTTTTCTGCCGCCATTGATTATCACAAAGGCTGAAATTGATCAATTACTGACGGCTTTAGGTACTGTTTTGGCAGAATGTAAGGCCTAGGCCTTACTTTTCACGAAAATCTTTGCAAATCAATCCTGTATTGGGTAAATATGATCTTTTGCCCCTATATTTAAGGGTCTGTTGAATTGTGAGTTAATGCCTGTTCTGAAAAGAATAAGCATAGGGTCATAAAGAACTGACTGCTTTGAAGCGCTTGTGCTTGGGGATAGAGATTAAAAGGCATTGTCAGATACTAGATGTGCCTGTGAACAAAAGATATGAGTCATGGTAACCCATTTACAGTCATTACAGGATTTTAGCAAAGAAGAACTTCTTGGTTTTATCTATCGCGCCATTCTGCTCAAAAAAGAATGTCTCGCAGGAGTGAACCACCAGCAATTAGCCGGAAAGACAGTCGGCATGATATTTGAAAAACCATCCACCAGAACCAGGGTTTCCTTTGAGTCAGCCATGTATGGTCTTGGCGGACAGGTTATTTTTCTCTCCGGTCGCGATCCTCAGCTTGCTCGTTCCGAGCCTTTAAAAGATATGGCCAGAGTTATGGCTCGTTACGTTGATGGAATGGTCGTTCGGACATTTGGTCAAAATGTAGTGACAGAGCTTGCGGAATATTCTTCTGTACCGGTTATCAATGCACTCACCGATCTTCATCATCCCTGTCAGATTTTGAGTGATGTTATGACCGTTGTTGAGAAGAAAGGGAATATTGAAAAGTTGAAGATTGCCTGGGTAGGTGATGGTAACAATATGGCGAACTCCTGGATACAGGCGGCTAGTCGGATTGGATTTGAGTTGATGATTGCATGTCCTGAAGGTTACGATCCTGATCCTGAAATAATGGCAGCGGCACAAAAGGAAGCAGTGAAGCCAATTACTGTTACTCGTAGCCCTGAAGAGGCCGTTGCTGGTGCTGATGTGGTTAATACCGATGTCTGGGCTTCCATGGGACAGGAAGATGAGGCGGAAGGTCGCCTTGCTATCTTTCAGCCGTTGCAGATTAATTCTGCACTTATGAAAAAGGCTCCTGCTGATGCTATTGTACTGCATTGTTTGCCTGCTCATCGTGAGGAAGAGATAACAGAAGAAGTTCTGGAATCTGCTCAGTGTGTGGCATTTGATCAAGCAGAGAATAAGATGCACATGCATAAAGCTATTTTAGAGCAGCTTATTGGCGGTAAGTGACCAGGAGCACCGCATCTTCGAACGGCCACAACCTGGCCGCATAGAGAAGACTATTGCGGCAGGTTGCGCCTGTCCGAATCTACGGCACCCTGATCACTTACTGATCTTTGGGTAATTTTTAAAAGAACAAGACAATTTCTGTGGTTGTTATCATGGAGAGGTAGAAAATACGATGGATGTTAATAAGATAGTACTTGCGTATTCTGGTGGATTAGACACTTCCGTTATCCTTAAATGGCTGGAGGAAGAGTATGGATGTCCGGTTATTG
>DAOVZA010000410.1 GCA_030635405.1 Desulfocapsa sp. | reverse complement strand
TGCTGAGACACTGTTCAAGAAAAGTGTGGATGCTTTTGTCGGTGATTTGCTGCAGAGATTTTCTTTTTGTTACAAGAAAGAGAAGGAAAAAATGAATATCCGCGTCGTATGCTTTTACAGTATTTTCCGCATAGCGTTTCTCGGTGATCAGATAATGGAGAAAAAGCTCTTTGGCAGAAACAAACTCTTGTGGGAGGGGTTTTCTGGCGATGGCAGAATAGGATGAAAAAAAAGAGAAAACGCCTGTTGCATCAATATGCAGCAGGCGTTAGTAAAACAATGCTGGTCTGGTCTCAGCCGCGTCTGATACGGTTAAACTTGCGGAGTTTACGACGAGCTTCAGCTTGTTTGCGACGTTTCTTTACACTTGGTTTTTCGTAGTGCTCACGACGTTTTAGCTCTCTTTTGATTCCATCAATCTGCAGTTTCTTTTTCAGCTGCCTGATGGCATACTCAAGATCTCCACGAACTTCAACTTCTATCATTTGGGGCTCCGTTATCAACAATATTTACGAGGAATCCGGAAATATTGTTCCAGATTTTCATTACAATTATAAAAAGTCACGACAGTAATCCTCCATATATAAGAAATACTTTTACGTCTGTCAATGGATTTTTCATGGGGAGGTTGAGGTGTCGTGTGGGGCTTTAAGCAGGGAAGATTTTTCCAGGATTCATAATGTTGTTTTTATCAAACATCTGCTTGAGCTGCTGCATCACCTGTATGCTGGTTTTATCCAGTTCTAGCGAGATATAAGGTGATTTGGTAATACCCACACCGTGTTCTCCTGAGAGGGTGCCACCCATGCTCAGAACTTTTTTGAAAAGTGCTTTTATGGCATCGGTGGATTTTTGTTTTTCTTCTGCTGAATTATCTGCTGCCATGATATTAACGTGAATGTTGCCATCTCCAGCGTGGCCAAATGTGAGAATGGTGATTGCAAATTTCTTGGCAAGTGTTTCACAAAAGTTTACAAGTTTCGGGATGAGACTTCTTGGCACCACAACATCTTCACTGGTTTTGTAGGGGCTGAGTTTAGCAGTTGCCGGTGAAATGGAACGTCTGGCAAGCCATATCTCCCGGATCTCCTCCTCCGTTGTGGCTTGTCGCAGGCTACAGTGCTTCTCCGTTACTGTAATATCTTTTAGTTGCTTAACCTGTTCCTCTACCTGCTGCCTGCTCCCATCAATCTCAATAATAAGCATGGCCTGAATGTCTTGTGTGATTGGGGTTGGCAGCAAGTCTGAAACAATCTGTAGCGCTGTTTTATCCATATACTCCAGAGTGCAGGGGAGGATGTTTTGTTGCAGGATGGTTGCCACAAGTTTTGTTGCCTGACCGATTGATGACGAGCTGAGAAGAAATGTTTCCTTATGTTCAGGCAAGGGCAAGAGTCTGGTGATTATTTTGGTGATAATTCCAAGGGTGCCCTCAGAACCGATAAATAGGCGGGTGAGATCATAGCCCACAACACCTTTTTCTGTACGGGTTCCGGTTTTGAGTATGTCACCGTTTGCAAGAACCACTTCAAGACCTATGATTGAATCTTTGGTGACACCGTATTTGATTGCAGACGGCCCTCCGGCACATTCTGCAACATTACCACCAATGGTGCAGAATTTGAGACTTGCAGGGTCTGGTGCATACATAAGGTGATGTTTCTTCAAGGTCTGTTGAAACTCCCCGGTGATAACGCCCGGTTCAACAATGGCTATCTGGTTGTCGGTGTCAATTTCAAGGATGCGATTCAGGCGTGAACAAACAAGAATTATACCACCCTGAGTGGGAAGAGCGCCACCAGTTGTTCCACTTCCGGCACCTCTTGCAATAATTGGGATTTTGTGGCTATTGGCTAGTTTTGCAAGGGCTGCCACCTGTTCTACGTTTTCAGGAAAGACTACAGCATCGGGAAGAAATGCCTGCTTGCTGTTGTCATAGGAATAGCAGTGCAGTTCTTCTAACTCTTTACTGCAATGTTTTGCACCGGCAATTGCAATTATTTTCTGGAAGATATCATCATTCATAAAAACATATTACTAAGCACCAGTAAAAAAAACAGTAAAGAATTGCTGCTGTTTATGGAAGTTCCTGTGTTCATGAGGTAAAGTGGAATGAGTGTGCCTGTGGTACTATTTATGATCAGAATGTGAGGAGAAAAAGTGGCGAAGAAAATTAGAGTTGCACTTATTGCTGGCGGGTCTTCTGGTGAACGTGATGTGTCTCTTGCAGGAGCCATCTGTTTTGAAGAGGCCATAGATCTTAATAAGTATGAATTACGTCGCTATGACCCAAAAACTGATCTTGCAGAACTCGCAAAAGATGCAGAATCTATTGATGTTGCTTTTATTCTTCTTCATGGAACCTACGGTGAGGATGGGACTGTTCAGGGCTATCTTGAGCTATTAGGGATTCCCTATCAGGGCTCAGGAGTTCTTGGCAGCGCCTTGGCCATGGATAAAAATATGGCTAAAATCCTCTATCGCTTGAATGATTTGCCTGTCGCAGATTGGGAAATGGCGCGGATTGAAGATATTG
>DAOVZA010000257.1 GCA_030635405.1 Desulfocapsa sp. | reverse complement strand
GTGCAACTCGGCTTTGCCGATGTACGCAACCTGTTTCTCAACGCGGACCAGGAGCGCATCGTGCCCACGGCCGATGGGGGAATGGTCTACAAGCTCTGGGCCGGCGGGGCAGGGGGCAAGGAGTATTTCCTGCTTGATGATAATTGCAACCCCACCAAGAGCACCACCAAGTGCCAGTGAGCCTACATCACCCATAAAAATTTGAGCAGGATATGCGTTAAACCACAGGAATCCAAGACATGCACCGACCATGGCTCCACAGAACACTGCAAGTTCTCCAGCTCCCTGAACGTAAGGAATCTGTAAATAATCTGCGAGTACTACATGGCCCGCCAAATAAGAAAAAACCAAGTAAACAGCAGCTGAGATAATGGTTGGACCAGCGGCCAGGCCATCAAGGCCATCGGTTAGATTTACGGCATTTGAAGAGCCAACAATCACTACAATTGCAAAAATGACATAAAGCCATGACAAATCAGGTTGGATATTCTTTAAAAAAGGAATACTCAACAAACCATCATATCCGGGATGCAGCAGTACAAATAAACCAACCACTGATGCTCCACACACCTGGAGTATTAGCTTTCCTCGGGCACTCAGTCCAGCACTTGTCATTTTTTTTATCTTTTGATAATCATCAATTGCTCCAATAAAACCAAAAAACAAAATCACAAATAACATCAGCCAGACAAGAGGATTAGTCCACTGTGCCCAAAGCAAGGTCGATATTGTTATGGATGCTAAAATCAACACTCCACCCATGGTGGGAACGCCCTGTTTGGCAAGATGTGTCTCCGGCCCATCATCACGTACCACCTGCCCGATCTGATGCTGTTTCAGTCGACGAATAAACCAGGGACCAAGAAGCAGCATGATGAGAAAGGCCGTTACAGCTCCACCAATTGATCGAACGGTGATATAACGAAAAACATTAAATGCACTTACTGAGTTATGAAGAGGGTAGAGAAGATGATAGAGCATTTATAGTTCTCCGGTGAGTCGTTCAACAAGTTGTTCCAGACGCATACCGCGTGATCCTTTCACAAGTATATAGCTTCCTTTCTTAATTAAACCTTTACTGCTAAGTCCTTTAAGCCAGAGAAGACATTCTTCTTTATCTTCAAAGACATGCACCTGCTCTGCATCCATACCGTTATCGATTGCCCCGCCTGCAGTTGACGTTGCAAAATCTCCGATCACTGCTAAAAAATCGACATTCGCCGCAGCAACCGTTTTTCCGATCTCTCTATGTAAGGCTGCACTTTCTGGTCCAAGTTCCAGCATATCACCAAGAACTGCGACATGTGATTCACTGCCAAGCTCAGCAAGTGTGGCGATTCCAGCCTTCATGGATTCTGGATTGGCGTTATAGGTATCATTAATTATGCGACAACCTGCAGGACCATCAATTATCTGCATTCGTTTTTCGGTGGGTTTAAAGATCTCCAGTCCAGCCACAATGGTTTGAATACCTACACCTGCTGTGGTAGCAATTGCTGCTGCGGCTAGAGCATTGGAAATATTATGAACACCTGGCACCTGAAGTAAAACCTGAAGTTCTTCATCCTTGATATGTAAAACAAAAGAAATATCTTCGCTGTCACCTACTTTACAATGCGTGGCATAAACATCAAGCTGCGGTGAAGTATTTGAAGATATTCCAAAATATATTTTTCTCTGATCACATTTTTGTGCAATATCATACACTCTTTGATCATCCGTATTTACGACAAGAATAGTATCCGGGCCACAACCATGAAAGAGTTCTGCCTTGGCCTTCGCCACACCTTCAATATCACCCAATCCCTGAAGATGAGCACCATGAACATTATTGATACATGCAATATCAGGATCTGCTATATCAGTTAGACGGGCAATTTCACCTGGAACGTTCATTCCCATTTCCAGAATCACTGCCTTATGTTCTGCTGAAATCGGCAAAAGTGACAAAGGAAGGCCGATTAAATTATTAAAGTTCCCTCTGGTTTTGAGCACTCTGTTTGATGGCGCATCTGTCTGTTCAGGCCACTGTGTAATGAAAATTGCTGCACACATTTCCTTGACTGTGGTTTTCCCGCTACTTCCAGTGATTCCGATAATTGTTGGAGCAAACAACTCTTTCATTTGTGCTCGTCTATAACGAGCAAGATTGCCAAGAGCTTGTTCTGTATTCTCTACTTGAATAACAGGTATGGAAAACGGATTTTGTACTTCATGATCTACAATCAAACACCCTGCGTTTGCATCCGCGACTTGTTCCAAATAATCATGAGCGTCAAAACGCTCCCCTTTAAGAGCAACAAAAATGTCACCTGGCTGGATAGTTCTGGAATCTGTATTAATGGATGCAAGCTTAGTACTTGAATTGCAAGCAGTGATACATTTACCTTTTGTTGCCGCTACGATGGATTCTACTTTCCAATTACTGAGGCCTTGAGCAACTTCCAGCGAATCATCAAAAAATCTTTTTCCTTTGTCAGTCAACTGATAATCTTCATGCCCCTTCCCGGCGATGACTACGATGTCGTCTCCTCTAGCATTTGAGACTGCAGCTGAGATTGCCTGGTGACGACCTGGAATGATAACAAAACCACGTTCTCCGTTTTGTCTCTTACCTAGCCATGAATTCTCATGTTCTTGAAGATCAAGCCCTGGCACAATGTCCTTAAGGATAGCTCCAGAAGCCTCACTACGTGGATTATCATCCGTTAAGATTACAACATCTGCATACTTACCTGCAATAGCACCCATTACAGAACGTTTCCCGATATCTCTATCACCACCACAACCAAAAACACAAAACAGTTCGCCATGAGGCAATTTTGTAACCGTTTTTAAAATCTGCTCCAGGGCATCTGGAGTATGAGCATAGTCTACAAAAACAGAGGGGCGGAACTTCTCCTCATTTTTATTTACTGCCACCTGCTGCATACGACCGGGTGCACCAGTTGCAGTACTAAAAGCCTTGCTAATTGTTGTAATTGATATTCCTGCTGCCATTGCCATAGCACATGCTGTCTGAAGATTCGTAACATTAAAATCACCTACCAGCGGTGAAACAAAAGAACAAACCCCAGATGGTGTCTCAAGTTCAATTACACTGTTGCGTAAACCGACCTGTGCCGATAATAAAGAGACATCTTTCTTTTTATTATCGCCACAATTGATGACAAAAACTCCATTATTCAGACAAAGTTCCTCCATGTTCTCACTCCACACTCTCTCTTCACCGGAGTGTGTAATAACTGCCTTGCCACCTTCACGAAGATGCTCTGTAAAAAGAAGAGATTTTGCGGTGAAATAGCTCGACATATCCTTGTGATAATCAAGATGATCACGGCTCAGATTAGTAAATGCAGCCACATCAAAAGCAAGCGAACCTATTCGGTTTTGTTCAAGACCGTGGGAAGAAATCTCCATAATCACGCCCTCCACACCGTTATCTGCCATTTTTCTTAAAATTTGCTGGAGTAACAGAGGGTCTGGAGTGGTATGAGAGGATGGAATCTGAATCAATTCGTCATACGAATCATAATAGCGATAGTTAACGGTACCCAATACTCCCGTCTTCTGACCACTGGCTCGCAACACTGACTCTAATAGATAGGTAATACTTGTTTTTCCATTGGTACCGGTGATACCAAACATGGTCATGCTGCGTGAAGGAAAGTCAAATAGTACCTCAGCCAGTTGGCCATACGTTTTTCTACTGTTACTGGTTTCGTAAATACAGATATCAGGATTTTCAAGCAACTCAGCCTTTATTTGACCTTTTTCAACAAGAAATACAGTACAGCTTTGTGCCAACGCCTGTTCAATGAAATCATGGCCATCGTGTACACTTCCTGAGAGGGCAATGAAAAGTGAACCAGCTGTAACATGTCGTGAATCGATACTTATATGGTTAATTGAACAGTCGGAAGAAGTACTGGAAAGATGCTTAATTTCAAGCTGTTCAGCAAGCATTGAGAAATCAACACTGCCTCATGAGTAGGCAACAGTACCGGGAGCAGCAAACTTCCATTTCCCTGTTATGTGATCCTGTTGATTAAGTGACATTTTTTATCCTGTTACGGCGATAAAAAGATTTATCAAACCGGACTCTCAATAAGCAAGTTGTTCAGATAAAAACTGAAATTATT
>DAOVZA010000362.1 GCA_030635405.1 Desulfocapsa sp. | reverse complement strand
CTTCTACTTCTTTGAGTATTTCGTCGTAATCTGTATAATACGCGGGTGTTATATTTCTGTCGAATTGCTCCATTAGCCTTGTGAAAACTTTGGCATGGATATCTTTTTCAAGTAGTGCGATACTTTTTCCATCAAGGTCAAGAAGGGACTCCGCTTCAACATGTGGGTTGCGGTATAATCTGCCCCAGTTTGTAATGACTGTTTTTTTGGGGAAACTGAAAATCTCTGAACGTGCAGAAGAGAATGCAATGGCCACCTGGAGGTCAATCTCTCCATTTTCAAGTCTTTGTAAACATTCGGGCCAGGTACCTTGTACAAATTTCAGTTGCCAACCTTCTGCTTTGGCAATGGAACGCAGAATATCGATTGTGAGTCCCTGATATTCTCCCTGTTCATCCTGAAAGACAAGCGGCTTATTACTGTATACTCCTATTTTCAGTTCCCTTGCAAAGCTGCGGTCTGTGTAGAGTGGGAAGAGAATAAGAGTAGTGAGAAGAGCGATTGAGAAGCGGTTGAGGCAAAATTTCTTTATGTACTGTTGCATAATGAGTTTTTGTTTTTTTAGTCGCACATTGTGTTAGAGACAATAAAGAGAGTTATCAGGGATTTTTGTTGTGATGGCGATAGATTACCAAATTTGACACCTGTTTTCTTGTATACCATTCCGGGAGTGGCTGAGAAAGAGACTTCCTTACTCCAGACAATCTCTCCGGGTATTTGTCTGATATCAATCTCTTGTTTATTGTACAGGACATCAAATAAAAACTCACCTGTAATGCTGTCAGTTTTATTATCAAGAAATAGTAGAGAGAGCCCACTCTTACTGATGTCCACGACTTGTGCTATGTTATCATGGGCCAGGGCACGAGTGTTTTGAGGTGTTTCTATTCGAGGGTACTTCCTTTCTTCTAACATGATGTGCTCCATTTGATTTTTTTTAAGGTACTGAAGCAGTGTGTAAAATATAAAAAATAGGCGTCTTTTGATGTAATGGCAACATAAAAAAGTAAATGCTATTTACATATTTTATTTTAAAAAAGAGCTTTTTGTCAAGTTTTCAAGGTTTCAGGAAGATAATAAGCCTGTTCTAATATGGTTTAGAGCTGTTTTGTTGAAGGAGATCAGAAGTGAAAAACATATTTTGGTTGTCTCTGTTGTTGGTTGTACTTGTGGTTCCAACGGATGTTTTTTGTGAATCCTGGTTGTATGAAGATGGAAGAAAATCAAACTTTGCTGCAATTCTTTGTCATGGAAAAGGGGGTGATCCTGAAAGCTATGTTGTCGATCCATTGCGTCTTGAATTGAACGAACAGCTTGGCTGGCATACAATTTCGCTGCAGATGCCGGGTGGTATGAAAGCGCTTGATGAATATGAAATAGATTTCCAAAAAGCTCAGAAAGAGATAGACAGGGCGGTAAAGTTTCTAGAAAAACAAGGTGTTACTTCCATCGTCTTGATTGCACACAGTCTTGGCTCTCGCATGGCTACATTTTATCTTGCCGGAAATCCTCATGCTGTAATTACTGCCTTTGTCGGAGTGGGAATGCTCAACAATGGTGACTCACCATTCAACTGTTTAGAAAATATCAAACATACAACTCTTCCCATACTTGATATATGGGGAGAGGCAGGAATGGCTGGAGACAGTAAATACGGCTTTGAACGAAATCCTCTTGTATCACTACGTTATACCCAGGTGAGCATCCCCGGTGGCGACCATGCTTTGTCGGAACACGAAGATGAACTGGTGGCAGAGGTGGTCAGCTGGGTGAAGGCACTGGCAAAGAGAAAATAAGCTCTTGCCAGGTTATCCTTTTTTTCCAAGTCCGAAGATATTACTGGAACGCTTCGGATTAGAAGGCTTCTTCTTGGCATTTGTACTGCTTTGTTTCTTTTGTTGCTTGGAACGCTGAGGTCTGGCTTTCCTCTTTATTTGTTTGTTAGGATTAGCCGGACGCCTGTTCTGCTTTTTGGGCTGCTCTGCATCGGTCTCATCCATGGCGAAACCATCTTCAGTGATACGTCGAATTGTTTTACCCTGTAGTTTTTCGATAGCATTGATCATGGCCTGATCATCGTAGCACATAAAGCTGATGGCTCTGCCGCTGCGCTCAGCCCGTCCTGTACGGCCAATGCGGTGAGTGTATGCCTCAGCTGTTGAGGGAAGATCGAAGTTGATAACCTGAGCAACACGTGAAACATCAATACCACGGGCGGCAATGTCGGTTGCCACAAGCATTTTGAATTTTCCGTCCCGAAAACCACTTAGTGCATTCTGGCGCTGGTTCTGCGACATGTTTCCCTGAAGAGCAGCGGCGGAAAAGCCTGCTTTTTCAAGTTTCTTAGCGAGATTTTTTGCCCCGTATTTAGTTCGTGTGAAGATCAGGGTTGATCCTTCTGTTGGGTCTTTTTTTAGAAGATGCAGCAGAAGACCGGTCTTTTGTCGTTTTGATACCGGATAGAGTTCCTGGCTGATGAGGTCAAGTGGCTGTTCTAGCTTGATGCGTATTTCTTTTGGATTTGTGAGTGTTTCATCGGCAAGTTTTCGGATATCAGCTGGCATGGTTGCCGAAAAGAGCAGTGTCTGGCGCTGCTTTGACAAGTGCTTAATGATACGGCGGATATCTGGGAAAAATCCCATATCAAACATCTGATCTGCCTCATCAAGTACCAGTGTTTCAACCTTGTTGAGCTGAAGGTCATGGTTGTTTAGATGATCAAGAAGACGGCCAGGACAGGCGACAAGAATTTCGATACCGCGATTAAAGGCATCAAATTGCGGTTTTTTTCCAACACCTCCATAGACGGCAATGCTTCGCAGTCCTGTTCCAACAGCAAGTTCCACAAAACTTGTGTTAATCTGTTCGGCAAGTTCTCTGGTTGGTGCAACTATCAGGGCGCGAACTTTACCACGAGGTCCTTTAGAAAGACGCTGTATGATTGGAAGAGCAAAGGCTGCAGTTTTTCCAGTTCCGGTTTGGGCAAGACCTAGAATATCTCTTCCGGTCATTACCTCGGGGATGGCTTTTTCCTGGATGGGAGTGGGGGCTTTATAACCGCAGTTATCAATATTGTTATTTATTTGGTCT
>DAOVZA010000346.1 GCA_030635405.1 Desulfocapsa sp. | reverse complement strand
TTCTTGTGGGATTTCTTTCGGCCATCGTTGATAATATTCCTGTAATGTTTGCTGTCTTGTCAATGCAGCCTGATATGTCCATGGGGCACTGGCTTCTGGTAACACTCACAGCTGGTGTTGGTGGCAGTATGCTCTCCATCGGTTCTGCAGCCGGCGTTGCTCTTATGGGGCAAGCTCGTGGGATGTATACCTTTGCTGGACATCTGAAATGGATGCCGGTAATTGCTCTTGGATATTTTGCAAGTATCGCGACACATTTTCTCGTGAACGGTCGTTTTTTCTAAAAACGAATTCTAATACAGCCTCCCCCTCCCACCCGGTCATGAAGATTCGTCTTTGTGACAGGGTGGTTTTTCGCAAGGAGAAAAAAAGCATATGTATGAACCGCTGAAAAGCGGTAGCCTTGTTTCATATTAGAACGAAGTTGGAGTTTAAAAAAACATCTACGTCACGTGTGAACCATGAAGATAGAGGAAGCCCTCGAAAATGTCTCCGTAGTTGGTGAATTATTAAATGGTATCCCGCATGGGATTGCTGTTTTGGGTACAGATCTTTGTATCCTGAAGATGAATCGCTTCCTTGAAGCCATGACCGGTTATGTTACTGCAGAAGCCAAAGGCGTATACAGTGAGTTTATCCTGAGGGCAAACCTTGGATCTAAAAATCAGCTTTGCAAAGAAGTTTTAGATACTGGCGAATCGATTTCAGTTGATGGTAATATCATTAACCGCCGTCGCAAAAAAATACCTGTTCATTTTACCATCACCCGTCTTCATGACGGCCAGGGACAGCCTTCCGGAGTTCTTCTTGTCCTAGAAGACAGCTCAGTTGTAGAGGTGGAAAAGTTAAGCCACCATGAACAATCCGTTCGAACTGAAATTCTTGGTCACAGTTCCCAGATGGAAAAAGTTTTTGAACTAATGTCTGTTCTTGCACGTACTGATGCGTCGGTGCTGATCACTGGAGAAACAGGAACTGGTAAGGATTTGATTGCTGAAGCTCTGCATAAATCGTCACAACGTGCAAGGCAGCCTTTTATAAAGATTAATTGCGGCGCTCTTCCGGAGGCTCTGCTTGAGTCAGAACTTTTTGGTCATGTGAAGGGTGCTTTTACCGGTGCTGTCACAGAAACAGCTGGAATGTTTCGTCTTGCCCACAAAGGAACAATATTTCTGACTGAGATTGGCGATTTGTCACTTCCTTTGCAGGTTAAGCTGCTCTCGGTGCTAGACGATCAGGAATTCTTTCCGGTGGGAGGAAGTAAAAAGGTAAAGGTTGATGTTCGTGTTATTGCAGCGACGCACAGGTCGCTTCGTCAAGAAGTACAGCTTGGACAGTTTAGAGAAGACCTTTTTTATCGATTGAATGTGTTGCATCTTCATACCCCGCCCCTTCGTGAACGTGATGGTGATATTCGTCTGCTACTCGATCATTTTTTGCGACAGTTCAGTGAAAAACTTGGTCGACAGGTAACTGATTTCAGTACTGAGGCAATAGGGGCACTGAGGCAATACCACTATCCCGGTAATGTACGTGAACTCAGAAATATTGCTGAATTTGCTGCCAATGTCTGTCAGGGTAAGGTTGTTGAGATAAAAGATCTGCCACTGTATTTGTTTCGGGAAGTAGAATCTTCTGTAATACCGGTATCTGTTATTGACTCACCGCAAAAAACTACGACTACTATTGCAGCGTTGCCAGAACGTGTACCAGTTGCAAAAAATATAGCCGGCAGCTGGCAGGAGATAGAAAAGGAAATGATGCTGGATGCATTACGAAAGAGTGGTGGAAATCGATCTAAAGCTGCAGAAATACTTGGGTGGGGCAGGACAACTCTTTGGCGTAAATTAAAAAAATATAAAATGGCCTAGGAGG
This sequence comes from Desulfocapsa sp., assembly GCA_030635405.1. Next base: position 1,393 of record DAOVZA010000346.1, on the reverse strand, counting down.
GGAAAAGTATATGAAGATTATGATCACAGTTCGAGGCAATTTTGTCTCTCCCCGCTTCGATTTAACCTCCGAGGTGCTGATCGCAACATATTACGATCAGCAATTAATGGATGAGCCAAGATCACTGCTTTTGGCTGATGTATCTGCTGAGATACTTTGTGATCTAGCTCTGAAAGAAAATGTCGCCATGCTGATTTGTGGTGGTATTGAGGAAGAGCATTACAGATTTCTCACCTGGAAAAAAGTAAAGGTAATTGATTCTGTGGTTGGTCCGTATTTAAAGATTCTACAAATGGCTGTGGATAATGAGCTGAAAGCAGGTACCATTTTACCCGGGGTAACGTCAAGAGAGGTGGCTTCATGAAAAGGCAGGCTGGTTGGTTGACAAAGATTCTTCCTTTTCCGTCGGATGAACTTGGAAATGCAGAGGTGCTTGACAATGGTTACAAAAGTTTCACTAAGGGCCTGTGCATTATATTGACCGTTCTTGTTCTTGTTCCACTTATTATTATTTCAGTCCTTTCTCATAACCAGTACCAGCAGCTTTTGGAAGAAGAAGAGCTTGATCAGATGGTTTTAAATCTTGAAGTGGCGCAGAGCTCCATTGAAGCATTTATTGGTGAGTTGACCTCTGTTGTGCGATTTGTGGGGAGTAGCGATCGTCCTGAAAAGCTTCTCTCTTCAAAAGAGTTACATTCTGTTTTATCCCGCCTGCAAAAAGTATATCCTGGGGTTGTTGATATTCAGCTGGTTGATTCCAGCGGTATGCAGAAATCATATGCTGGCCCCTATGAGTTACGTAAGCATAATTACAGCGATCAGATCTGGTACAAGGATGTGCTGGAGAAAGGTGTTGCGATTAGTAATGTCTTTTCTGGATTTAGGAATATCCCACATTTTGTTATTGCCGTGGGGCGAGATGGGGCAATCGCAAAAGAAAACTGTGTTTTACGGGTTACTGTAGATGCCAACACCTTGCAGGACTTTATTGACAAGATTGCTGCTGGTTACGCAGACGATATGTTTCTTGTTGATTCCAACCGTATTTCCCAGACTAAGCCTTTGAAATATGGGAAACTTGGTGGGCATTGTGTACTGCACGATTCACAGGATTTAGTTGGAGACGGAATTAAGCTTATTGAATCGAATAGAATCGTTGTGTACGAACGCATGTATAAGGGCGATGCGATTAACCATGGTGTTGCAGAACTCAAGGATACACCATGGAAGCTTGTGCTTATTAAGGAGCAGTATCTGCACGCTAATTCATGGGTTCTTTTTAAAACCAGGCTGACGAATATTACTCCTTGGTGGCCGCATACTGCACTGAGGGCTATGGGGTGAAAGAGTGAGGCACTGACTGCTCATATCCGTGAATCAGCTGAAAAACGAC
>DAOVZA010000165.1 GCA_030635405.1 Desulfocapsa sp. | reverse complement strand
ATGCCCATTCAATTTGTAAGTCTTGTCACAGGGCTTGGCCTTTGGGCCACATCACTGTGGCGAGCTTAAGGGGGGATTGGAATGGCAGAATTACGTTATCTTGAAGATGTGGTCACTCTGGAATATGACAAGGACAAATGCATCGGCTGCACTATGTGTACAATGGTCTGCCCCCACGCGGTGTTTGTTATGGAAGATAAAAAAGCAGTTATGATTGCCCGTAATCTTTGTATGGAATGTGGCGCATGTATGAAAAACTGTCCGTCTGGCGCAATTACTGTGGAGTCGGGTGAGGGCTGTGTACGTGGAATAATTAATGAATTACTTGGTATTGAAGGACCTTGTTGCTAATTGAAAAAAGAACATCTGACAATTGGTGATATCTCCGTTGAGGTATGGAGAAAACCCGTTAAAAACCTCAATCTGGCAGTCTATGCCCCCGATGGCCGTGTACGGATTTCCGTTCCTCGTTTCACATCTGAAAAACGCATTCGTCGTGCTGTTCTAAACCGTATGGCTTGGATTCAGGAGCAACGTGAGTTTTTTCAGGCACGTCCAATGGTCACACTCCCTCAGATAGTCACAGGTGAAACACAATCCCTTTTTGGTAGAAAATACCCACTAACCGTAATTGAAGGGAGTTTTAAACATTTTGTTCACTTCGATGAAGAGACGGGGATTACCCTTAATGTTCGTTCCGGTACCACGGCAGAGGGCAGATTGCGCGTGCTCGATAACTGGTATCGTGATGAACTAAGGAGTCGGATTCCAGCATTGCTTAAACTCTGGCAGCCAAGAGTTGGCCGCAAAGTAAAAGAATTTCGCATAAAGAAGATGAAAACCAGATGGGGGACGTGTAATATTATTGCACATCGTCTCTGGCTGAATTTGGAACTAGCAAAGAAACCTGAGGCGTGCATGGAGCTTATTATTGTTCACGAACTGGTGCACCTACTGGAACGAGACCATAATAAGAAATTCTACGCCCATATGGATAGATTACTACCCGAGTGGCGCAGCATTGACAGCCTCTTAAAAGACTTTGAGTGAGTAGACTATGTTTATTGATATATTACGAAAACGAAGATCCATACGTCAGTTTCAGGACAGACCCGTTGAGCAGGAAAAAATCGATTTGTTAATTGAAGCCATGTTACGAGCACCATCTTCTCGAAGCCTGTATCCCTGGGAATTTGTGGTGGTGCAGGAAAAAGCAACCATCGAAAAACTGGCGCAGGCGAAACAGCACGGTTCTGCATTTATGAAAAATGCGCCGTTAGCCATTGCAGTTTGCGCTGATCCAGAAAAATGTGATGTATGGGTTGAAGACTGTTCCATTGCGGCCATGTTGCTGCATTTGGAAGCCACAGATCTTGATCTTGGGAGTTGCTGGGTGCAGATACGTCTTCGTGAGCATGATGAACAGATGGGTGCTGAGTCATATGTTAAAGATATTTTGGGGTTGAAGGATGGCCTAGTGGTCGAAGCAATCATCGCCATTGGCTACTCTGCCAAAGAAAGTAATGGACACCCCGATTCTTCACTTTTAAAAGAGCGGGTAAGCTTTGAGCAATACGGTAAAAAAGGATAATAGAAAAAGTGGATATTAGTAATTTTCGGCATGAATATTTAAAGGGTGGTCTTGAACACAGCGATCTGCTCGCCACACCCGTTGATCAGTTTAACCTATGGTTTGATCAGGCAAAGAACACAGATATACCAGATCCCAATGCCATGATTTTATCCACGGTGAATCTTGCTGGTCAGCCCAGCCAGCGTACCGTTTTATTAAAGTACTATGATGAAAATGGATTTGTCTTTTTTACCAATAAAGAGAGCCGTAAAGCACATGAAATGGCTGATAACCCTCTTGTGAATTTACATTTTGTTTGGCTTGAACTGGAAAGACAGATAAGCATTGCGGGAACGGCAGTAGCAGTTACCGCAGCAGAATCTGCTAAGTATTTCATGAGTAGACCCCGAAATTCCCAGATTGCTGCCTGGGTATCAGATCAAAGCTCCATTATTTCATCCCGTAAGCTGCTTATGCAGAAGTTTCAAGAGATGAAAAATAAGTTTGCCAAGGGAGATGTTCCCCTGCCTTCATTTTGGGGCGGCTACCGGGTTGTACCGTCATCGGTTGAGTTTTGGCAGGGACGGGAAAATCGTCTTCACGATCGTTTTCTGTATGTACGGGCAGATAATGGTGGCTGGAATGTGGAGCGGTTGGCTCCTTGAAAAGGTGTTGCAGTAACTTATATAATCAACGAACCATTGAGATACCGCTTGCTTCTGAAAGCTCCGCAAGTTCCTTGAGATGAGCGCGTTGTACGCTTGCCACAATGCCCTCTACGGAGGAAGCCATTGACCGGCTCTCGATGTCAAATTCTACACCGCAGCAGTATTGGATACTTGACCTGTTCCTGATTTTGGAGATGTGGCGAACTTTCGCATTGACCTTCAAATGCATCTCAGTATCGAGGAAGAAACGAATATTACATATCTCTTCTTCCTGGAATAGCTTTTGTTCCTCCCTTTGAATCTCAAACGACATCCCTGCGGCACTGATATCAATGGGGACCGTGTCGATATTGGGACGACCTAATTTTTTCTTTCCTTTAATGATAAGAGTAAAAGCCATATTACCAGGAACCTTTGCGCGAAATGCCCTGGCACCTTCGATCTGTCTTGCAATTGCAGGAAAGGAGAGCTGCAGCACAGGAAGTCCCTGGATTTCTGTGAGCTTTTGAAAAGAAGTTCCAAGCTCAATGGCACTTGAAGATGTAAAAAAACGAATCATCACCTGCTCTGAACTTCTAATATGATGATTTCCCATCCCAGGTTCAAGCGGCAGGCATATGATATGATTTAATGACTTTAGATATTCTCCAGGAGGATAGTCGGGCTGCATCATTTCGAACTCTCCCTGATCGTTTTCCATTATTTCAGGGTCTGGGGGCTCGTCATTCATTCTGCTGAAATAAATCTTGTCAGCCCCGTTGAGCTCTACTTCAAGGATTTTATTGTCAATTAATGCTGTTTGGACATAGGGGAGAATGTCGGCTGGAGTGGTCATAATGCTACCGGAATCCAACCCTTCTTCAACGGCATTTTGCGTAAAAGTATGGGCATCCTCTGGAAAATAAAAAGAAAGCTTCTTTTTAAGATTATGAATTTGTAATGCTCTTTTGTCTTCGTCGGATGTCATGAATTATTGTTTCAGATATTCTTGTCGGAATTGTTCTTCAGCTTCTACAGATCCTGCTAAAATTAATTCGTGGCTGTCATCAAAGACCGTGTTTGGATCGGGATTTGTTCTAAATTCGCCTTCGTTTTTTATAGCAAGAAGACTGCAGGTGGTTTTCTCACGCATTTGTAGCTCTGTCAATGTTTTACCAATAAAGGCGTCTGGCGTTGGTACTAAAAAGACATTCAGAGCGTCTGAAAAGAACGAAGTATCTGATGGCTGAAGGATATCCATAATGGCTGTGGCACCCATTGATGCTGACGAATCTACAAGGTCTGCTCCTGCTCTAAATAATTTCGAGATAGTTCGCTCTTCTCTGGCTCGACTGATTATTTGAATGTCTGGGCGAAGTTGACGGCAGTAGAAAGAAAGGTAGATATTCATGGCATCGTTATGGGTTGTAATGATTACAGATGCCGCCTTGTCTATTCCAGCTTCCCGTAATGTTTTGATGTCAGCTGCATCGCCATGGATATGATGTTCGTGTCTCATACTGACATTCTGACGTTTTTCGACAATCATATAAGGGACGTTGTTCTCCTTAAGATATACAGCTGCGGCATGTCCTACTCTGCCTCCGCCAAGAATAAGCACGGTTGGCTCAGGTAGCGGTAAAGAAGGAGGTTGCACCAGAAACTGTCCGGCATGTTCAAGCTCTTCCTCGCTCCCTGCCATAATTAAAATATTTGTAGCCAGAAGTTTACTTTGTGGCTCTGGTGGAAGTATTTGTCCCTTTTCCAGGATGCCGATAATTGTTATTCCAAGATCATTCCTGAGCCGGGATTCGGCAAGAGTTTTGCCGATGAGTCCAGTATCACGAACAGGGATCTCGCCAATACGTAACTCTTCAAAACGGCCGATAGTATGAGTATTGGTAACAGGTATTGTTTTTTCAGCCATGTTAATTCCAAGCATATTCATAAACTGAAAAACATGAGTGTTTCCAGAAAAATTTAGTATGTCAAGGGAGTGTTCCGTATCGGCACTACTGGCAATGGGAACGCTACTGCTGATCTCTCGTACCGTAAAAGAGATGTTCGTATTCATGAGGTCGTCAGCAGTGGCTACTATGAGGGCGGCCTGATTAGCATATATATTTCTGTACGTTTCAGGATCGTCAACTTCACCAAAGATAACATGATATCCGGCATCCTGAATTTCATGGGCTAGTTGCTGGTCACTGCTTACAAAGTGATAATCGTAAAGATGTTTTCTGAGTTTTACCACGAGATTCCTGGTGAGGGCATCGTAGGAGGTAATAATTACGTGATCTTTTGTTTCTTTCGGAAGGGTTCTGGGGATTTTACTTTCGTTCTGGGCTTCAAGCCAGGGGGCCCAGAAAAATTGAATAAAAGTGAATGGCAGCATGATCAGAAGCAGGATTACCCCTGATATTAATACCAGAAGGGTAAAGACTAGTCCAAGATCTGTGGAGAAGGTGATATCTCCAAAACCGAGGGTGGACATAACGGTGAGAGTCCAATAAAAACCTGTTATCCAGCTGAAGTCTCTGCCCTCGTATGCCATGATGAGGTGAAAGACAACGCTGTACAAGCAGATGATAAAAGCCAGGAAAAAAAGAAAACGAGTGAGGAGGTAAACGCTTTTTTTAGCTTTTTCGTTTCTTACAAAAAAAAGAATCTGAAGTAAAAACAATTTCATAGGCAGGTAAGTTCTCGATAAGAAAAATGACTCCTGATTAGCACGTAATATACTCCCATTAAAACATTTATTTTCTCCTCCGCCAAGAACCATTTTTGGAAATCGTGTAACACCTGAATTGTTTGATTATTCTTGAGTGAGACGTAATGATTAAAGGCTCTTTGGGCTGTTTTTCAGGTTCGCACTGTAGCATTATATAAGAAAAGGAGTGGGTAATGGTTGAAAACCCTTGCTAATACTGGTAATTCATTAATTTTCCTGATAGTGTTATTGATGATACAAAGTATGATCTTTTGAGTGGCCAGAGTGTTTTGGAGAGTACCTGAATTTTATTTTCTTTTTGATAACTGAGTTGTATGCGGCAGAAAATACTGATTATAGAAGATTCACCCGTTGTTCAAATACTTATTGATAAGCTTTTGACCAAACAGAACTATGAGGTTCTAAAGGCTAATTCTGGTGAAATCGGCATTGAACTCGCCAGGAAAGAATTACCGGATCTTATTTTACTCGATATTATGCTGCCCGGTATGGATGGCTATGAAACTTGTGGAAAATTGAAAGATGATGAATCCACAAAAAATATTCCTGTTATTTTTATTAGTATGCTCGATTCTGCCGAAAGTAAAATACGTGGATTTGCAGCAGGAGGTGTTGATTATATCATCAAACCTTTT
>DAOVZA010000388.1 GCA_030635405.1 Desulfocapsa sp. | reverse complement strand
TGCTTTTTCAATGGTGATTCAGTGGCAAAGATACCCATGTTTCCGGTCATTCCAAGATGGATGATCAAGGTGGCCTCATTACCTGTTCTCAAAATCAAATATTTTGCTCTCCGGCTAATACTTGTGATTGTTTGTCCGCAAAGTTCAGAACGTATTTCATCGCAAAGCAGCGGATAGCGAAGTTGCTTCCCGGAACAGCGAACATGGGTGATCGTTCTATTTATAAGATGAGGTGAGAGACCTTGGCAGATAACTTCAACTTCTGGGAGTTCAGGCATGATTGTGTTTAATGATATGGTTGTGACTGGTTTGTTTGACAGCAGAGGGCAAGGCTGTATCCGTTGTTGAGTAATCCTGCGGCAACGGAAAAAATCACGTTCGAGTTTTCTGCTCGTGAAAAATAAAATTCAACAGCCTTGGTGTTTCTATAAATAACTTTTTTAAGGATGAGCTCACTGAACCCGATATTACCAGAAGGGCTTAGCATTTTCTTTACTGCTTCCTTTCCAGCCCAGGCCAGTGCGAGGCGAGAGAGAATAGGCAGTTGAGTCAGTGATCTTTGTAGCAGCAGCTCCTCATCTTCTGTCACAAAACGTTCTTTTACCTTTAGTAGATTCTCAGCCGGATACTGTATATCAATGCCGCAATAATCCTGGCTGATCATGGCCGTTGCAAATTCCTTAGAGTGGCTGATGGAGAGTTCGGGGAATGGTGTGGTGATTCCTTCAAGAGTTTTGAAAAATGGGCGTCCTGACTCTTCTGCTGCAACTTCACATCGATTATATCCCGGTAATAATTGAGAATCCTTCTCCTGCTGTAAGTACATGTGAAGGGATTGCTTTGCGCAAATTCTCCCAGCCAACCACTCTCTATAACGTTTTTCATAGCTGAATTTACTGAGCTGGATGATTTCATTGTCGTGCAGCCATAATTGGACAGAGTCTTTTGTTTGCTTACTGACGTCCGTTAATGATATAATGACAACACTTGGTGTTGAGGTTTGGAAAAGAGTATGGGCCAGACTCGAGATCTCAGACGGCAGGGATGAAAAATTCAGCATCTGGTGTTTTGGAAAAAGAGTCATGAATATTGTCCTTGCATTTTCAACTATTTTTGCTAACTAGCTTCACAAGGATATTAATATTGTTAGCAGGTATTGAATGGAGGAACTGATGGGTAATGCTTTTCATCTGACAGGATTTGATTTTGTTATTATTGCGCTGTTGCTGCTTTTTACACTTCGCGGTCTCTGGGTAGGTTTTTTACGCCAGATAACCACGATGGTAGCTCTGCTCGCTGGTTATGTGATCGCAGGACAGTATAATGACAAACTTTTTTCTTTTTTACGAGGAGTAACAGATAATCCCCTTGCGGTTTTCTGGATTTCCTATGCGATTCTTTTTGCGATCACCTATGTTATCACCATGCTTTTTGGGAAAGCACTGGCTAGAGTCGTGGAGCTCACCGTTGCAGGCTGGTTCGATAAACTGCTAGGTGGTGTGCTTGGCCTTGCCAAAGCTGGTATTCTCATAGTTCTGTTGAATATGGTTCTTTCCGGTATCCTTGCTCCTGAAAATAAGATGTTGCGGGAGTGTCAATTCTGCCCCTATGTAGCTCAGGCAACAGAATTCTGTCGAAGTCTTATTAAGGATGACACCATACGGCAATCCTTTCTACAAAAGAAGCCTGCCATATCAGAACAACAGAAACCGAAGTCAAAAGAAAAAATACCAGAAGATGGCGTTCGTCCATTTGTTCCCACTGTATTTTCCAAAGAGTAAGATCCGATGTTACTGCTTGCGATAAAATGATGCCAGTTTCTGAGGTGATACTCCAAGGTAGTATCCCAGAACAATAAGCTGATTGATACATGTTGTGCGCACAGTTCCCAAGCGTTTCCATCTCCTTGCTGATGTTGTAACAGCTTGTGGCAATGTCTGGATGTTCCCTTTTTTTCTTGCCTCTTTGACCAGTATGAAATCCTCCATGATCGGTACTTCCTTGAATCCTCCCATCTGTATAAAGTCTTTTTTTCGCATAAAGAGTGCCTGATCTCCATAGGGAAGATGGAGGAGTCGGGAACGAAGGTTGGCAAACATCACAACTCCACTCAGGAGAATCCCTCCCCTGTCGATCTTCAAGCTGAATGCTCCAAGAATAGTAACTTTATTTTGCAGGCAGTTCACAACTGCTTCAGGAAAATCAGGAGGCAATAGTGTGTCGGCATGAAGAAACAGAACAATCTGTGAAGAGGCTCTTTTGGCACCAGTGTTAAGTTGTCTACCACGCCCTCGAGAACCTGTTTCTTTTATGACTGTAAAGCCAAGTTCTTGAGCAACATCCATCGTTCCATCTGTGCTTCCGCCATCAACCACAATGAGTTCGTTTACCTGGTCTGCGGCAGATTTCAGTTGTGGGAGATTTTTTGCTTCATTCAGCGTGGGAACAATGATTGAAATGTCTGAGATCATCTTCTGTGTCGATGTCATGGAGTTTTTTGAGTATGCGGGTGCGTAAGCCAAATGTTTTTGAAAGAGCCAGTGTTTTTAAAAATACAGTATCAGTGCTCCATTGGATATCTTCGAACAATTTTTTACAGAGAGTGGGATTGATATCACTCGATACCCCAATCAGGTAATACCCTCCATCGTGAGCAGGCCCTATGACAAGATCGTTATTTATTAGTGCCTGGAATCCTTCTTTAAGTAAGGAGTCATCTATGTCAGGACAATCGGATCCAATTAAGATAGTGTCCTGTTTGTTTTTGAGACCAAAAAGAAGTGCATCAGCCATACGATCGCCTATGTTCTCACCCCTCTGTTTTTTATAGGTGTACTTTTCACCTGTCCAATCA
>DAOVZA010000073.1 GCA_030635405.1 Desulfocapsa sp. | reverse complement strand
TGTCTCTTTAATGTAATCAACATGTTTTGTGCAAATTTTCTTTTTTTAAGTAGAGGTGGCAACGGTTCAAGAGTCCCCTTAAAAGCAAATCCGGATTGATTAAAAGGTGATTTGAGTGTGAGGTCTCCTGCAAATTCACCTTTTAGCTCTTTTCCATCAAACAGCCCTTTGCTTAACTGGAGTTGATCTTTTTTTACTATAAAATCACTTTGTAATTCCTTCAAATCAATTTTTTTGAGTGATAAAATAGGGAACAGAAGGCCGAAACTGCCATTTTCAATTGTTATGTTTCCTTCGCCGTCGCTACGCATGAGCTTTCCATTGGTCCATGAAAAGTTAAATGTTGCGTCTCCAGAAAGAAAACCCGTAAGTTCTCTGTTGAAGGTTGTCTTAAGAAAAGGGACTTTAGCAATGTTCAGATGGGCGATATGAATGTTTTGTAAGGTAAACTTCTGTTCTGAATTATTTGTGAGAATGGAAAAATCATGTTTCCCTTCGTATGCTGTGAAAGCGACATGGAACTGTGATATAGGAGCCGTCAGTATCGGACGAATAAAGGCCGTATCAATGGTGAAGAGTGTTTGATCATTTTTTGTCTGGTCTTTGCAATGGATGGTCTGTATTTCCATACCAAAGGGAAATTTGTAACCGATATTATCAATAGTACACTGGGTTCCTGGCAGGAGTTGTGTGAGTTTATTCTGACAGAAAAGTTTGAAATCATCTGTTGGAAAACGAAGATAAAGTAATGCTCCGGCAAGAATGAAGGTGTAGAAGATTAAGCTGAAAAGCAACAGAGGTCTATTTTTGAAAGGGTTCATTTATTTCCCCCTTTGTCAAAGGTTACAATCTGAATCACGGCATTGAGATGGCCTTCTCCCTTGCCATGTTCCTGAATGGATATCCTGCTGATGGAAACTACATTGTCAGGAGATTCCACCCCTTTTAGAAAAGCGACAAGATTTTTCAGGGTGATCTGTTGCAGTTTCATATCCACTCTTGATTCAAGCAGGGGCCCAACGGATTCAACATTGCTGGGTTTTATGTAGGCGATCTGTTGTTTTATTCCTGCAAGGCTTGCCTGTTTTTCAATAAAAGAGAAAAGGGTGAAGTTTGCTGATCGTTTCTTTAATCGTTGTTGTATGTCTCCTGATTGATGCTGCAGAGATTGGTATTCTTTCTGTAGTGCATGGATCTCCTGAAGTTGCATCTGTTTTTTTAACACTGATTTTTGCAGGCGCTGCCTGGATTCGAGCATTGGTGAAAAAACAAGAGTAAAAAAGAGGAGTGCAATAACACCGGCAATCAGGCCTCCAACCATGATCTGTTCCCGTTTGGCCATCCGGTTCCATCCTGTTTTCTCAAGAATGGCTGGGATGCTTAGTGAAGGAAGAGAAGGGCTCATTGTGCACCTGCAGCTGATGTGATTTTCAACTCGAAACGAATCTTATTATCCTTAGGGTTCTGCTTTGTTGAGCCTATAACGACATTGGTAAAGTATGGCGATTTTTCAAGATTCTTTTTCATTGAGTCCACGGTGTTGAAACTGTCCGTAATCCCCATGAGTCGTAATCCTTTATCTTCATATACCATACGGGTGAGTTTTATATTCATGGATGCCGGAATACGTACGGATATTTCTTTTAGTACGTGGAGAACCGTTTGCGGCAGTTTGTTGCTGTGCCCGGTTACTGCACCGTTTTTAGTGTTGTTTACGGCAACCTGAAGTTGCTGTACAGGAGCTACTATGCGTTTTACATTGGGTAGCGTTTTTTTGAATACGTTCTCGATTTTACTGATCAGTGTTTCACGTTCATTTTTTAGAGAACTGATATCATATAAGAGATAGCCAATGCTGCTTATCAGGATGATCAGCAGTATTCCCACAACTGCCTGAGCTTTGGCGCGATATCTGCTGAGATCGTTACTAGAAGCAAATGTACCTTTGCAGAAATTGAAGCTGTTGCTCAGCTTATCGGTCTGTTTTCCAAGGTTTAAGCAGGCGCTGAGATAGGCACTGTGTTCTTCTGTCTTTTCCGGGAGCTGAATAGGAAGAGGAATAAGTCCGACACGACCACAAACAAGACAGGGACAGCCAAAAGCAGCATCAGCTTCAAGCCATGAGGTGACACCGGGTGCTGATCCAGCTGTTCCATCTACATAAACAGGTATTTTATTCAGTGCTGTCTGTAGCGGGAGCGGAGCCAGAGTTTGTCGAACAGTGAGAGCCAGTTCATGGAAGGATTCAGCACTGTGTTCAAGTCCTTGTACCTGAAGTTTTCCGTCTTCATTGCTCATGGCAAGCTTGATTGATGGTTCACTTGCAAAAGGGAGAGGTGCAAAATTCAGGGGTCTGATTAGTTGGAGCTGACCACCTGACACAAAGAAGAGAGTTGCATTCTCCAGTCGTAAATCAAGAAAAATAAATTCTTCAGGTGCCTGGCCCGTTTCCTGAATCTCTGTAATAGTTGGGAGGCCGGAGAGGGTGATGATTTCAGGAGAAAGACCTTCTTGCTTCAGGGTGTTGTGAAACTCAGCCAGAATGTACTGCGGAATCATGGCTGTAATAACTTCCGAATCTTCGCCAGTGCCCGGGTTGACAATGGCATCGATGAGCATTGTATCAATTGGTACAGCTGAGCATTCTTCAAGCTCAAACGGCAGGATTTTGTCAATGGCTTTACGGTTTGAGAAAGGAAGGCTAAGGTTATGGAATAAGAAGAAGGGGGCGCCCAAGGAAAGGACACAGCGGCAATCGCTGCAATCAATCTGGCTCGTAAGTTCAGCTATCAGTGCCGGAACTGTTTTTTCGGCAGTAATGATAGCAGCAGTGGCTATGACAGCTTTGTTTGCATCATTCTCAAGGAGAACTGCGGTGAGGAGGTCACTCTGCAGGTCTATGGATAGGATTCGTGATGCCATAGTTGTTAAAAGAGAAAGGCTGAAAATTGAAGGAAGAATTGTCTACAACTTCTTGACCTGACAACATTATCAACTATCTTTACATAAATATCAATGGTAACTTCAGCAGGGTAAGCGTAGACTCCCGTACTCCAACTGCGTCCATTTCGGCTTTCTCGTATAGCACTAGTATATTTCAAAGCCTGAAATGAATGTTTTTGAACCACTGCTAAACAGTTACTATTGTCTAAAGGTATGTCGCCAAAAGATATTGCCCAGAACCTTGGGGGGGCTATTCCAACCTTATATCGATGGCGCTTAGCAGCAAGCAGAAAGAATTAAATTCGCATAATATACGTAATGAAAATTCAGGAATAGGTTTTCTACCAATTGGCAATTACGGGCTCGGGATTTTGATCACATTTGGAAGTCTGGCGAATTTTTTATCGAAAGTCACTATTTTCTGAGCATTATCCAAGGCCTCTGCCCTGATAAGACGATCCACAAATCCTGCTCCAGTACCTTCATATTCACACAAAACAGTCAATGAGTGGCCGCCAGGGGTTATCATTGGGGAGGAAAGAAATTTAGTAAGATTTTCTGTCGCTTCTTTTGTCGGTACCTGATAATGATGACAAAGTCCGTGATAGGTTTCTGCAACAACTAAATCAGAGACATACACTGTAACACCGGCCAAATAACACTCCTCCAGATAATCATAGGCCTGTCCAGCCTGGATGACTGGTTCGCCAACCAAAAGACGTAAGACGACACAGGTATCCAAAGCAACACTTTTCATATCTCTTTAGACCCCAGAGTTTTTCCGATGGAGCAGCGAATGGATTCCATGTCATGGTCTTTACCTGCAGAATATTTCTGTAAGCCACCAAACCATTTTGATTCTGTTTTTTTTCTGGGTTTTAGCAGCCATGCGATTTCGCCATCGATTTTTTTTCGTTCAAGGATCAAATCATCACCCGCTGTCACTCCTAGATCTTGACAGAGCTGTACCGGAAATGTTGCCTGCCGTTTACTTGTCAATTTAACCGTTTGATTCATTCTTTGATCTCCCTGTTTACTTACCGTATAAGTAACTGCTCTTCTGCCGTCTCTCCTTACGACATAGTTACACAGTAAGGCGTCAATGGCTAAATGTCAATCTGAAACGAAATGGGCCACAGATATGGGCGTTTTTGTGGGATCGTAAAGCGTCTTTAGGGTACCCATAGGGGGGCGTATTGGTCAGATACGTACGGGGGAATCGTACCGTTACGTGAGGTCAGGAATAGGCTTTACTTGTAGTCTTTCTTGAATTCCAGGGATTGCCATTGGTATGTTCTCTTGTTGGGATACTGCTTGAATCAATATTGAGAAGAGATAGTTGCTGAAGTTACTGTCAAATCGTCATTTGACATCCCATCTCAGGGTTATGATTTCTTCATCTGCACGTTCCACTGTTGCGACGACTGTTTTTTGCTGTTCGTTCAATTCAGCTGTTGTGCTGATTGTGAAAAAAGTACTTGCCACTGTTACAAGATCCTGCTCCTTGATTTTGTCTGCAATATCACCTGGAAATGAAGGGACAGATCGGTACCATTCTGCGTTTCCGAGTTGTTCATTGTTGGATTCTGTTTCACGGAACGTAATGATGTCTTCTGCGTTGATTTTGTTAAGCCCGGGTGCAATAGCATTAATCAGAGGAAGGGCTGCACTGTTAATGTTGATTTTTCCGTCATTTCCAAGAGGGCTAAGTAGTGGAGCCAGTGGCGGCTTTTCTTCGGTTCCGTAAAGCAACTCACGTGTGAAACCTTTAACCAGCAGAAGTTCTTCAATGGAATCAATGGGGCCATTTTTACAGGAATATGGCGGGGTGAGCGATTGGTAGTAACTCTCTTCAGCCCCGTATTCTTCTTCACCGTTGCCATCTCCACTGTCTATCCAATCGATGAGGGAATCTATGATTTCTCTTGCCTGTCCATCTTCAACTAGAAAAGGCTCAGCACGCAGAAGTCGCCAGAGGACATTGCGAACGTCATTTTCATGTTGCATCTGCTTATTGTGGTCTTCCTGGTTTTTAGGCTTTTCTCCTTCCAGTTTACGGGTGACCATTGCATTGATTTGAAATTTTCCGGATTCATCTGAAACAGTCATTTCAAGATTGCCGCTGTCAAATAGCTCTGCAAAATCTTCATCGGCTAAAAGGGCCCATGAATCATAAAGGGAGTCAAAACTATTTTCTTCTTTGTCGGCAAGGAGCAACTGTTTGGCGATTACAATGCCTGACTGGCTGATTTCTCCAAGAAGAACGCTATTTTTCATTCCAGCTGATGCAATATATGTTTGTCGCATATTTCGACTGAATTGCAGAGTCATGACCGCAAGTATACTCACCAGGCTGATGGTGAGAAGCAGGGCCATTCCCTTATTGTTATGCAGAGGCTTGCCAAACATTATTTCGTCGCCGTGGGCATTCGTATTCCGGTTTGGAAGAGCGTTCCGGTATCACTGTCAGTATCGTTAAAACGAAGGCTGATGGTGATCATATCAGGTAGCGTAGCATCATTTTCGTCTTCCTCATCTTCTCCCCAGTTATCAACGTTCTCTCCATCCTCATTTTGGTAATCGAAGGCAACTTCTATTAGATTGTCGCAGAGCAGGAGTTCATTGTTTTCTGTAGTCTCATTTTCCATGTAATCACTTACAGAAAGTGTTGATCGGTAAAGAAGCAGTGAATCGGTTTCAGGATCTTCCCGAACCAGGTATTGAATGAGAACCGGGCCAAGTGGTTCAGACTCAGGATGGAGTTTAATGTGTGCAGTGGAAAGAAATTGCAGGGTGTCAGCCCTGAAATTACCAAGAATCTCAGTTGTTCCCTTAAAGAGTATTTCTTCTCCCGGGTAAAAGGATTCAAGATCACCACGTATACGCTCCATGGCAATACGTGCTTTGGAATAGGTTTCTGACTGTGATTCGGCACTGCCAATTATGTGAAATGTTGCGTTGTAAGAGGAGTACGCCAAGCCAATCACCATGGCAAATATGGTGATTGCAATGAGTATTTCGAGCAGAGTGAATCCTTGTTTATGTCGGATCATTGGCGGCTCTCCAGGTAACTGTCTAACCGATAGCTGTAGAGTTCATCGCCCCATGAGATAATAAGAATGAGGTGTTGTAGTGTACCGTCAAGTTGCTGGAGGAGATCTGATTGAGAAAAAAAGGCATCCTCCACCGTGACTTCCCATTGGTATCCCGGGAACTCGTCGCCAAAGTCACCGCTGTCAGCAATAAGCTCTTCAGTGGTGTGGATTCGTGCTAATTGCAGTTGTGCCAGTAATGGCGCCTGGATGTTGAAACGTGACTCAGCAGCAAGGGCGACGGAGGATGATTGTGAGCCGAAAAGGCTGGTTAAGGAAATAGCAAGTATGGCGAGTGCGATCATTACTTCAAGGAGGGTGAACCCCCTATCTTTAATGATCGTGCCATTGGAGGCGAACCTAAAATTCAATGGTTCCCTCAACAACTTTGATGGTGGGGAGGAAAGGAGAAATGAGCAGACTAAGGCTTCTGTGCTCTTTATCGATCAGCTGAATAGCCGTTTTATCCATATAGCCCTGTTTGGAAACCCAAATACCATTCTTGCCAATGTCATTCTTTGAATTTGCCTGTTTTATTGCCTGAATTCGAATTCCTGCAGAGAGTGTGACGGAAGAAGGAGTTATTGCGGTCTCTTCTTCTGTCGTTGCGGGCTGATACCAGACTTTGCCTTCTTCTGTATCATAATGAATGAGAAATGGTTGGTGTTTGGTCACTGCCTGAGTGCGACAGCTTTTGATCAATGATATTAATTTTCGTGATCCGCTGCCAAGTTCATCGGTTACCAGGGAACTCCGCAAAGTAGGAATAGCAAGAGTCAGGCTGATGGAGATGAGCAGGCAGACAATGAGAAGTTCAAGAAGAGTGAAACCATGTGTACGACCGGAAGAGTGCACCGTGGCCTATTCAATATCCCAATTATTGATGTCAGCATCAGCATCTTCACCACCGGATTCATGGTCTGCTCCATAGGAGCTAAGGTCAAAATCACTGTGACTTCCCGGGCTGAGGTAAATATATTCATTTGCCCATGGATCTTTAGGGACCTTACCTTTTTTCATATAGCCACCTTTTCTCCATTTGGGAGGGAGCTTGCCAACTGATGGAGCCTCTACAAGAGCCTGTAGTCCTTGGTCTGTGCTGGGGTATGCGCCGTTATCAAGTCTGTATGTTTCAAGTGCTGTTTCAAGAGAGCTGATTTGAGCTGCAGCCATGGTTTGTTTGGCTTCTTCGGGATGGCCCATTATTCGTGGTCCGACGTATCCTGCAAGGATGCCTATGATTACGAGAACGACCAGAAGCTCTATCAGAGTGAAGCCACGAGCAGCATTTGCTGTGCGGTTTTGGTTGTTCAGTCTGGATATGGCAAATTGGAGCAGGGCAGCCGTGAGAAATAGAATTGCAATTAACTGAAGTGCAAGTAAAGGATACAAGGCAAAATAGCCGAGCATGGTAACTGGCATCAAGAGAGTACGGGTAGCAAGCTGCCGCGCGGGATGGTCTGTTATGGCTTCAGCGATGGGTGGTGAGAGGTTGTAGTAGGTCTGTATCAGCTTCTGGCCAAGTGTGGATGACTTCAGGAAGGTGTCACGGAACTGGCGCAGGATGGTGACCTGGCTTTTGTTAATACTGCCATGGGCGGCAGTTGCTATAAAGCAGGCGTCTTCTGTTTTGAACTGGAGTTCATTGCCGTATATGACTGTGTCTTCTATTACTGTATTTTGTTCAGTAACTGCTATGTTTTCTGTTGTCTCGCCTGTGGCAGGATTATCTCTGGTAACAGTTGTTGTGACAGTGTTATGGCTAGTAACCGTCGTAGTTGTTTTTACAATACCTGTTTCAGGATCAGTGGATACATCTACAGTGGTGCTCTCAGAGGCAGAGGAAGAAGCAGAAAGTACTGCATATGCCCTGATGTAATAGGTGGTGTCGGGAGTAAGATCTGGAAGATCACTACGAAATTCGCCATCACCATTACCGTCTG
>DAOVZA010000229.1 GCA_030635405.1 Desulfocapsa sp. | reverse complement strand
GGTTCGTTTTTGGATTATCTCTGTAATTCTGGGTCTTCTTGCCCTGGCAACCTTGAAAATGCGCTAATGAAGATTCAATCTGGCCAACAAGCTGTTGTCATAGGACTTGGTATCTCAGGTCTTGCAATGGCAAACTTTTTACTCAGCAAAAATGTTGCAGTGTCTGTGAGCGATAGCCGTCAGCTTGATGATCTCCTCAGTCACGATAAAGAATATTTGCAGAAAAACAATATCCCTTTTGAAGGTGGTGGACATAGTGAAGAGTTTCTCTCCGATGCTGATTTTATAGCTATCAGTCCAGGCGTTCCGACTGATTTGGCGATATTGAATGTGATGCGGGAAAAAGGTATCCCAATTTTAGGTGAACTTGCAATTGCTGCTCCCTATCTTTCAGAATGTGTGATCGCAGTGACTGGAACCAATGGCAAGACCACAGTCACTGCATTAATTGGAGAGCTTCTTAAAGCATCAGGAAAGAAAGTTTTCGTGGGCGGCAATATAGGAACACCACTTTTGAATTATCTCCTTGGCGATGAAAAGGCTGAGGTTCTGGTTCTTGAATTGTCCAGCTTTCAACTTGAATCAGCTGGTGAATTTAATCCTCATATTGGTGTTTTGTTGAATATCACACCGGATCACCTTGATCGCCATGGGACAATGGTTAATTATGCAGCAGCAAAAATGAAGATGTTTGGCCATCAAAAGAAAAATGATAAGGCCATAGTCTGCAGTGATGATCCAATGTGCTCATACGTGAATGAATTACTCAATGACCAGGAAGTCTATTGTTTCGGATCGCCGGAAAGCAATTGCGCTGCAACGGGGATTAATAATAAAGTAAGTATCTCAATATTAGATAGAGCTGACACTTATAGCCTCACCGGAACAAAGTTGGAATCACATACGGGAATGCTCAATAGCTGTGCGGCAATCCTTGCAGTATCACTACTTGGATGTAAACAGAAAGATATAGAGAATGGACTTAAAGGATTTACCCCTCCTAATCACAGGCTTCAGCATGTAAGAGAGAGGAACGGAGTTAATTACTATAATGACTCTAAGGCAACAAATACTGGCGCGGTATTGAGTGCTCTGGCAGGTTTTTCCGGAAATGTTCTTCTCATTGCCGGAGGACGAGATAAGGGTGAAAATTATACAGTGTTGAACCCGTTGATTCAGGAAAAGGTTAAAGAGCTTATTGTGATAGGCGAGGCGGCAGATATTATAGCTGATGCAATTGGTGGAGCTGTTCCTGTACTGCGCGCTGAATCCATGGAAGGCGCCGTGTCTATAGCTGCAAAAAAAGCACAGTCTGGGGATACTGTCCTGTTGGCGCCTGCTTGTTCAAGTTTTGATATGTTTGAGAATTATGGTCAACGTGGAGATGTTTTTATGAAGCTGGTGCGTGATTTACCAGAGATCAGTGAGGGCGTTTCCTGATGACTGCTCCAGTTCGATTAATGCTGACTGGTGGAGGAACTGGTGGTCATCTGTTCCCGGCTATTGCCACAGCAGAAGCTATGTGTAAACGGGTCCCTGGAAGTGAAGTGCTTTTCGTCGGAACAAAGAGGCGAATGGATAAAAAAAGTCTTGAACAGTATGGGTATGCAACTTGTTCCATACATTCTAAGGGATTAAAGGGAAAGAATATTATCTCTCTTATACAGGGATTATTGGTGCTGCCGCTTTCCTGTGTTGAGGCGATGTATCATATTTTACGTTTTAAACCTGATCTTGTGGTGGGTGTCGGCGGATACGTGACAGGACCTGTGGTTGCAGCAGCAAAACTTCTAGGTAGGCCAACATTGATTCATGAACAGAATTCGATTCCGGGTCTTGCTAATAGAAAACTTGGCGCTTTGGCCACCAGAATCTGTCTTTCCCTACCGGGAAGTGAAAAAGCTTTTCCCAAGGAAAAGACGGTACTCACAGGAAATCCAGTGCGAAGTGCAATTCTGGAGCTTACAGAAAAGAAAAGATCTACTCAGGACAAAGAGACGGTACTGCTTGTTTTGGGTGGCAGTCTGGGCGCTCATAGAGTGAATGAACTTGTCAGTGCAGCTTTTGGGCTTGGCCTGCCAGAGTTAAATAACGTAAAGGTGATTCACCAGACGGGCCCGGCAGACGCTGAAGAGGTGCAGAACATTTATAATAAAAATAATATCGAGGCAAATGTAGCACCATTTTTTACAGATATGGCAGCCATCTATGAAGAGGCTGATCTTTTGGTGTCACGTGCGGGGGCAACCACCCTTGCAGAACTTGCTGTTTTAGGAAAGCCTGCGATTTTAATTCCTTACCCCTATGCTGCCGATAATCATCAGGAAAAAAATGCTGAATATTATGTGCAGGGTGGAGGAGCATTACTCTGTATTGAAAAAGATCTTACAACGGAATTGTTGGCACAAAAGCTGGTGGATCTATTGGGGAACCAGGAAGAATTACAAAAGATGGGCCAGGCTATGCGGGATAGGGCCTTTCCTGAAGCAGCAGACAATATAGTAAATGAATGCCTTGCTTTGTTGAATCATAATCAAATAAACGAAAACTGAAAATTTGCAGTCCTATGTATAATAAAACGAAAAAAATACACTTTGTAGGTATCGGTGGTATCGGGATGAGTGGTATTGCCGAATTGCTGTTAAGCCTTGGGTACGAGGTGTCTGGTTCCGATTTGAATGAATCTGTTACAACCCAAAACCTTCAATTGCTAGGTGGCGAAATCCATAAAGGCCATGATGGGTTATGGGTGAAGGGAGCCGACGTGGTGGTCACTTCATCAGCAATTAAACAGGATAACCCTGAGGTTGTGACGGCTCTTGCAGCGGAAATCCCGGTGATACAACGGGCTGAGATGCTGGCCGAACTCATGCGATTGAAAAAGTTCGGCATTGCAATTGCCGGTAGTCACGGCAAAACATCAACCACCTCAATGGTCAGTTGGATGATGCATGTGGCAAAACTTGATCCAACCATCGTAGTTGGAGGAAAAGTTGATAGTCTTGGTGGAAATGCAAAACTTGGGCAGGGCGAATTTCTGGTGGCCGAGGCAGATGAAAGTGATGGTTCGTTCTTGAAATTATCACCTGTTCTTGAAGTGGTCACAAATATAGATCTTGAACATATGGATCACTATAGAGATCTTGATCATATAAAAGAGACGTTCCTTGAATTTATGGACAAGATTCCTTTTTATGGTGCTGTTATTCTCTGCCTTGATGATGTCAATATTGCAGATATTCTTCCGAGAATTAAAAAACGTAAAATAACCTACGGACTCACCGCCCAGGCTGATCTTATGGCAGAGCAAATTGAGCCTGGTAATGGGCGGGTAAAGTTTGATGTTCGTTACAAAGGAGAGCTTCTTGGGAAAGTGGATCTTTCGCTTTCAGGAAAGCACAATGTCTACAATGCACTGGCTGCAATTTGTGTAGGTATTGAACTTGAAATAAGCTTTGAGGTCATTAGTGCTTCACTTGCAAGTTTTCAAGGCGTTCAGCGTCGCATGCAGTTGAAAGGGCAGGGGCGCGGAATAATGGTGATTGATGACTATGGTCATCACCCAACTGAGATCAGAGCTACACTCGCAGCCATTAAAGAAGGCTGGCCGGAAAGAAGACTTGTGGTTCTTTTTCAACCGCATCGTTACAGCAGGACTCTGGCACTGCTTGAAGAATTCAGGACTTGTTTCCATCAGGCCGACTATCTCATAATGACAGAAATTTATGCGGCAAGTGAAAAATATGACGGAAAAATATCTGGAGAAATACTGCTTGATGAAGTGAAGAAACATGGCCAGCGTAAGACCAGGTTTGCTTCCAATGTTGAAGACCTTGCAGAAGCCATCTTGCCAGAGCTAAGAGATGGAGATCTTGTCCTGACGCTGGGTGCAGGAAATATTGTACTTGCAGGAGAAAATCTGCTTAAAATGATAGCGGAAAAGTCGTAGCGATGACAATTGCTGGAAATCTCAAGGATGATCTTGCAGATATTGCAGAAAATGACATCCAATGGGATTGCCCCCTTGCTCCCTTTACATCATTTGGGATAGGTGGTCCGGCGGATGCATTTGTTGTTGTTGAAAGTGTTCCGGAACTTAAAAACCTATTACTGTTTTTTGCACAAAATGAACTTGCATGGTGTTTTATCGGGAAGGGGAACAATCTTCTTGTTTCTGATGCTGGATTCGCAGGTGTCGTCCTGATGTTTGGTAAGGGGCTATCTGGCATTAAGGTCTTGTCAAAGTCTACCTTTGATGTGAATCAGGTAAGAGTAGGAGCCGGTTGTAGTCTGGCTAAATTGATGAATTGGTGCAGTGATAAAAGTTATTCCGGGCTTGAGTTTACTGCTGGAATTCCAGGTTCCCTTGGTGGTGCGGTGGTTATGAACGCTGGAGCCTTCGGGCAGGAAATGGCTGGCGTTATAGCAGGGGTTGAGGTGATCTCTTCGTCCACAGAAATTGAAGTTCTAAGTCGTGAGCAGTTAGATTTCCACTATAGATTGTGGGCAAATCAGGGCATTGCAGATAAAAAAAG
>DAOVZA010000002.1 GCA_030635405.1 Desulfocapsa sp. | reverse complement strand
GGTATAATCGCCTACAAGCTTCATGAGATCATCAAGTGAGAAGGGGATGCGATCATCGTTTGCAAGCCTTTCCAAGAGGTCATTGTCGAGTCCTTCTTCCTTAACAACTTTTCCGGCAGCCAATGAATGCTCTTTAACTACTTCGTGCATTTCCTGCCTGCTTTCTCCCTTTTTAACCGCTTCCATAAGAATCTTTTCAGTGGACATAAAGGGGAGTTCCATTCGAAGGTGTCGTTCTATCTGTTTTGGAAATACAACCATTTGGCTCGTTATGTTAACGTATAGCTTCAGTATTGCGTCAGTTAACAAAAAGGCCTGAGGGATATCCATGCGGCGAATGGCTGAATCATCAAGAGTTCGCTCAAACCATTGATTGGCAAATGTTGCTGCAAAGTTTGCAGGAAGCCCCATCAATTTACGGGAAAGACCGGTTAAGCGTTCGGAGCGCATGGGATTACGCTTGTAAGCCATGGCGGAGGATCCTGTCTGATTCTTTGCAAATGGTTCTTCCTGGACCTTAAGGTTTGAGAGCAATCTCAGATCCACTGCGAATTTATGGGCGGAAGCGCCAATTCCAGCGAGCGTTTCTGCAAGCTTCATATCAAGTTTACGTGGATAAGTTTGACCGGTCACTTCAAAAACTTTATCAAATCCAAGTTTTTCTGAAACAAGTGCATCGAGCTGTCTAACTTTTTCATTATCACCTTGAAAAAGCTCAATAAATGTAGCCTGAGTGCCAACTGTACCCTTGGCACCACGAGCTTTTATCTGATCAAAAAATGAATCAATGTATTCAAGATCCATGACGATGTCTTGAATATAAAGAGTGTTTCTTTTACCAACAGTGGTCGGTTGAGCTGGTTGGTAATGTGTGAAACCAAGAGTGGGTAGGTCTTTATGCTCAAGAGAAAATTTTGCAAGGTTTGAGATCACCTTCAGAACACTTTTACGGATAAGATCAAGTGCCTTTTTTTGGATAAGAAGATCAGTATTACAAACAACAAACTGGGAAGTTGCGCCAAGATGGATAATGCCAGCAGCTTTTGGACATTTAGTTCCAAATTCATAGACATGAGCCATTACGTCATGGCGGATTTCTTTCTCTTTAGCAGCTGCGACATCAAAATCAATATTATGAATATTAGCACGCATTTCATCAATCATTTCCTGCGTAACAATATCGGTAAGACCTAATTCAAATTGTGCCTCAGCTAAAGCAACCCAGCATCGTCGCCAGTTCGTGAATTTAGTTTTTTCAGAAAAAAGTTCCTGCATAGCAGGACTTGTATAGCGACTAACCAGTGGTTCCTGATAAATATTTCTATTCATGACTGACTCCAATTTGCTTTAACTCTTGGATTGTTTGTAAAATTAATGAAATTTCTATGAAAGAGCCTTTGTACCATTAATTCTTGAAAAGTGAAAGGGAAGCACATTAATGGAACAGAATGATGCGTATATAGTTGTTCGTGTCCACTGACACTTTGCAGAATCAGGTTTTATTGAATCTAAATCGGTAAGGGTCCTGATGTACAGTACTGTTGTTGAGAGGTGTCACCGGCCAATTCCAACAGAGGAAAAAATGATACGAAAGTACTATCTTGAAGGACATATTGATAAAAATGCAGTAAAGCTGAGTAAGCACAGTTAGCATTTTTAATATTCTAAATGCCCATTTTCTACTAAAATACTCCGTCTTTAGGTCAACGTAAATGATTGGACCACCTTGAACTTAATTTTTAAGTAGCCGTTGGGGCTCTGTTGCAATGAATCCTTGTTAAGAATAAACGTAACAAGGAAAATATAATGACTTACTCACCTACCATGAGCTCCGGATTTACTTTTGCGAGAAATCGTAGTGAATTTATATCACCGCAATCAGGCATGTGCTCATTTTGTACCGAACAATGTGGAGGAACCTGTGAGCTGGCCCAGGCAGCCGTACTTGGATCGCAAACAGTTTATCCGATGACGACCGGGAACAATCAGATTGCCTCGGAAAAAGATTATCCCATTGATTTCTCCCACTTTAATATCAATGGTCGGGTATTTGGAGCCAACGGCGCAAAAGCCAATTCTGAAGATGCAACTATTTTTAATGTAAATCTTAAGCAAACTTACGGAATTCTAAATCCTGTTACAATGGCTTTGCCAGTGATTTTACCGGCCTTAATCAAACTGAACTGGAGGGATTACTTCGCAGGTGCTGCCATGGCCGGAGTTACTTGTGTAATTGGGGAAGATGCAAGAAATAACGATCCTGATCTACAAATAAAAAATGATAAAGTTACGAAGTTCCCACTGCTGGAAGAAGCGCTTGATTGCTTTTACCGGTATGACCGTGGATTCGGCCAGATCGTATTGCAGTGCAATGTGGATGACAACCTGAAAGGAGTTCCCGAGATTGCCTTGCAAAAATACGGTGCCGAGGCAATTGAAATAAAGTTTGGTCAGGCGGCAAAGGGTACCCAACCGGTAAAACGGGTAAAGGGTATCGAATCCGCCTTGAATCGGAAAGAACTCGGAGATATTGTTTTCCCCGATCCGGAAGACCCGACCGTCCGGAAAGCATATGAAGACGGTGTCTGTTCTAATTTTCACACCTACGCCAGGTTACCGTTGTGGACCGAAGAGTCATTGCTCGATCATATCAAAAAGTTAAGGGATCTTGGGGCCAAAAATATTTATTTTAAAATGGCCGGGTATGACAGGAGCGATATAGAGCAAGTACTCCGTATCGCCTGTAAAGGGCAGGTGGACATGATAACCTTCGATGGTGCAGGGGGCGGCTCGGGATACAGCCCATCTAAGATGATGAACGAGTGGTCCCTGCCAACCGTGTGCCTGGAGGATGTCGTTGTTCGCCTCTGTGCACAGCTCAAAGAAGAGGGCGAAATTTTGCCAGCTATTGTCATGACGGGCGGTTTTGCATCTGAGGATCAGGTTTTCAAGGGGTTGGCGTATGGCGATGGGCATGTGCTTGGTATCGGCTTATGCCGTGCATCTATGGCTGCTGCCATGACAGGGAAAACAATAGGGGAACAGGTAAAGAAAGGAAAAGTACCTCCAGCTTTCCAGCCTTACGGCTCAACCGTTGAAGAACTCTTCTGCGACCTCCCGGACCTCCGGTCTCTCTACGGGACAAGGGCAAATGATTTTCCTACTGGGGCAATCGGTGTTTTCTCCTATCTCAATAAAATCGGATTCGGATTGAAACACTTTTTAGCTCTAAATAGGAAATTCGATATGAATCTTGTTAACAAAACCGATATCATTCCATTAACCGCAGAAGCAAGGACACTTATGCGAAATGAGTGGTTTCTGTAATATGTCAGACAACTGGCTGAACTTATCAAGAAAAGCCGTATTCGGTTCATTCTGAAAGGCCTTATGATGTCAGTGAATTATCATTGGACTTAACATTGCCAAAACGAAGATAATTAACGTTGCTGAATGCTATTACGAAGGGTGTTTCCTGAATATGCGTAATAGCTGGACTTTAAAGAAAAGAGTGGGGAGGAGATAAGGATGCCCAGTGGAAATCTTTGCAATTTTATATAATCATTTAATATTACCCTACTCCTCTTCAGCTCTAATTTTGACTTTTCGGTGTATGCACTCACCTTGCCATTAGATACCCTTTCTAAATATTTTTTAGTATCTCAATAAAAAACATCATTTTAATAGGAAAATTTCTTAGCCTGTGATTAAATAAATCAAGATTTATTTATGATTGGAGAAATAGGTAGAGAAGCGCCTCATCGGCGATGTCCCCCTCCCTAATTGAGTAGTATGTCTGTTACTATTTTATCCTCATTCAATTTGCATATACATTGGACAATTAATGGCGGATACGAGAATATCTATTTTTTGTAACATTATTATTCAACCCCAAGATGAACAGGATCTTCAACGGAAAAATTAGACCTGCCTGTTGCAACCCAATATTTATTGGAAAACTCTAATCGGATACGACAGAATCGGAATAACTCAAAGAGTAGGTAAGTAAATATGTACTTAGGAATACGCTGGAAACTCATATTAATTTTTATTTTTATTAAAGTCATTCCCTTGGTCGTACTTGCCTGGTTTGCCATGGTCCAAATAGACCAGCTTGGTGACGTAATTGGTCGACAGTCATCAGAAATGATGGCCGATACCCAAGGGGTTATAAAACAGATCGGTAGCCTAGCAACAAAAAACTCTATAACTTCCTTGGATCTGAAATCCAGGGAAAAAATTGAATGCTTGAGCACTGCCACAGCACGGTCAGTTGCCTCTTTTCTTTATGAACGAGATAAGGATATTTTGCTTGCCGCAGGGCTAGGCCAAAATCGCGAGAAATATCAATATTTCCTCAAACAGCGCTATCGTCCTGTTATTTATCATCATCCCTGGAAACTAAACCCGGCTGGTACTGCCTGGGTTCCTAGCAAAGGAAAGGTTGAATTTTCGGAAGTCAAGGTAAAGGCAAAAGATAACAGTAAGAATTTTCATTATCGGCCGCCGGAAAGAAACTATATTTCAGTAGAAAAACCTCTTTATATGGAAATGACTTTTGTTGACATGGAGGGCCAAGAAAAAATAAAAATTACTACAACAGAGCTCCTGTCAAAGGAACTTCGGGATGTTTCAAATAAAGAAAACACCTGGTGCCGAGCAGAAAGCTATTTTGCTGAGTTGAAAAAGCTTAAACCCGGAGAAATATATGTTTCAGAAATGATCGGACCTTATATCTCTTCCCCCATTATCGGTCCATATACGAAGGATACAAGCCAAAAAAAAGGAATTGACTTTGCGCCAGAAACCTCAGCTTATGCCGGTAAAGAAAATCCTGTGGGAAAACGTTTTCAAGGCATGATCCGCTGGGCGACCCCGCTGGTTGAAAATGGCAACATAACCGGATATGTCACCCTGGCTCTGGATCACACCCATATCATGGAATTTACCGATCATATTGTTCCCACCGGGCAACGATATTCTCCAATCTCTGATGCTGCATCCGGCAATTATGCTTTTATGTGGGATTACCTGGGAAGAAATATTTCTCATCCTCGAGATTATTTCATTGTCGGCTACGACCCTCTAACCGGTGACCCCGCTGTTCCTTGGCTCAGCAGTGAACTGTATGATCAATGGCAGGAAAGCGGTCTTTCCTATGCACAATTTCAGCAAACTGCCCCTGTTTTTCAGGATCAATCTCTTGATAAAAAGCCGGCTGTGCCCTTAATCAAGGCCGGGATGTTGGCTCTTGATGGTCGTTATCTCAATTTTGCGCCCCAATGCACGGGTTGGCAAAATCTCACCCAACATGGAGGCTCCGGTTCATTTGTCATTTTCTGGAGCAAACTTTGGAAACTGTCAACTGTCGCTGCTATTCCATATTATACCGGTATTTACAAAAACAGTCCTCGGGGGTTCGGCTATGTAACTATTGGTGCTAATGTCAATGAATTCCATCGTGCCGCCACGGAGACGGCGATACAGTTAGGACAAATGCAGGATGACTTTGGGGTTCAGATTGAGAATAACAATCAACAGACACAAAAACTCCTTACCAATTCGATAAAAGATACTCTCAGCAATTTGACGTTTTCCACCCTGACCATGATCGTCCTTATTATTTTTATTGCTATCTGGATGGCCACAGCTCTGACCCGTAAAATTACTAGAATCATCAGCGGCATTAAACGATTTCAGGCCGGTGATCTTGATCACAGGCTTTCTGTAGAAAGTAAAGATGAAATGGGACAGCTAACTGAAGCACTCAATGAGATGTCCGGTGAAATGCAGAAAGCAATTTCCGTGAGTGAAATCGCCCGTGATAAGGCGGAAAAATCAGACCGGATAAAAAGTGAATTTCTTGCCAATATGAGTCACGAAATCAGAACGCCAATGAACGGCATCATTGGCATGACTTATCTTGTCTCTGGTACGGAATTAACTACGGTCCAACAGGGTTATCTTAAAAACATAAAGGTCTCCGCGGATAGCCTTCTCGGTCTTCTCAATGATATTCTTGATTTTTCCAAAATTGAAGCAGGCCAATTGCTTATACAAAAACAAAACTTTAGCTTATTAGCTATGCTCAATAGTATTATTTCCATGATGTCTTTTGCTGTCAAAGAGAAAGGGCTTGAGTTAGACCTTCAATATGAGGCCTCTGGTTTGCCTGTCTTCATAAAAGGAGATGAGCTTCGCTTGCGACAGATTCTTATTAATCTCATAGGTAATAGTATTAAGTTTACCGAAACTGGAGCAATTACACTCAAAGTTATTGTTGAAAGCAAAAAAGACAATCAACTGGAACTCCATTTCATGATAATTGATACTGGTATTGGCATTCCTGCAGACAAACAAGAGACAATTTTCTCAAGTTTTAGCCAGGCCGACTCATCAATCACCAGAGAATTTGGTGGCACTGGTCTAGGTTTAACCATCAGCAGACAACTGGTTGAAATGATGAATGGCAAAATTTGGTGTGAGAGTACTGAGGGAGCAGGGACTACATTTTATTTTACCGTTGTCCTGGAGGATGGCGATGAACAAAAGATAAAGCCCTCTTCAGATGCGATTGTTTCAACAGTAGAACCATTGACTATTCTCCTAGTGGATGACAATAAAATAAACCGTGACATTGCACGATTTCTTCTTGAAGAGGATAGGCATCAGGTAATTGAGGCTGAAGATGGTTTAAAAGGACTTGAGATTTTTGCAGAACAGGATATTGATCTGATTTTGATGGATGTCCAGATGCCAATTCTGGATGGTTTAGCAGCCAGTAACATTATTAGAGCCTGTGAAGAGAACAGTGACCTTTCACAGTTTTCTTTGCCGACAACTCTTCAGGAGACACTCGTTCGTCGATATAAAGGAAAGCATATCCCCATTGCCGCCATGACGGCAAATGCTATGGAAGGCGATAAGGAAAAGTGTTTGGCAGCAGGGATGGATAACTATCTAAAAAAACCTTTTGAACTCGAGCAGGTAAGAGCGATAATCGCAGACATTAGAAACATCTGAGGGACTTTTCCGCTAACCATATAAATTTACTCTCTCAAGTGTATTGCAGTCGTAAATAGTAATGTTAAAAATTTATCAATGAATTAGAAGAAAGGAAAAAAATAAGAATGCTTTTTTAAAATTTGAAACTTCGTCACAGATTAATTGCTTTCAATATTTTATCGATATGTATTGTTTTTGTGTTTCTACTCATTGCATCTCCTTTGATCAAACAAACCATCATCAACAGTAGCAAAAAAGAGATGAGAAGTTGTAGGTTTCCCACCGATTTTCTAGCATTAGATGTCTCCTATATATACGCCATGCTACACTACCTCAATGTGGTATTGAATAGTTGTGTGAATTTGTAATATGATTATTATGCATCTAACAACGTATTTTTCATAATCACAGACAACCAATCATTAATCCTAAAAAATAATAAATGACTTTATCAAGAGAGTAATTATGAATCTAGTTCTTACAAAGTATATTATTGCACTTTTCCTAACATTTGCACCACTTGTTGGTTATGCTGGAGATAATCTTGGGAAAATCACGATGCTGACCGAAGTCTATCCACCTTACAATATGGAAGTGGATGGGAAATTACAGGGAATTACGGTTGATGTCTTAGAAGCTATGCTAGCGATATTGAATACAGGCCAGACCAGAGCGGATTTTGTACTGACTAACTGGTCCCGAGCATATTCCATGGCCGAAAAAAGAAAGAACCATATGGTTTTTGGAACCACAAGAACAGAAAAGCGAGAACCTTTTTTTAAGTGGGTAGGACCAATCACAAAAACAACTATTGGTATTATTGCACCAAAAGAGAAAAAAATAGTGATAGATAAATTGTCAGATATTAACCAATTTCGGACTGGCACTGTTTTGAAAGATATTGGTGGGCAGATACTCCATGAATCCGGTATAGAAAAAAATAATTTATATCCAGTCAGTGGAACCAATGCCATTGATCTTTCTTTTAAGAAAATGCAAAATGATCGCATTGACCTGTTTGCCTACGAAATCAATGTAGCATTCTACGAAGCAAAATTGAAAGGATTC
The DNA here is from genome assembly GCA_030635405.1 of Desulfocapsa sp. The sequence goes on along the minus strand of DAOVZA010000002.1, from coordinate 15,615 downwards.
AATTTAGATGATTTTGAAATTATTTATACGTTGAAGGAAGGAGAGTTATACTTTGCCTTTAACATTGCAACAGATGATAAAATAATTACACAATGGCAAAATGCCTTGGATACAATAAAAGAAAATGGGCTCCATAAAAAAATCATAGAACGCTATTAGGGGAGGGATTTCGTGAAATATCATCGTTTATCAATAAGGTTCTTCCTGCTTATACTGTGCATCGTTTTTTCCTTTTTTTCTGTTCATCCCTCTGTTATTCATGCCGGACAAATTCAACCAATCACAGAAGAATTGTCCCCCTGGCAGATGAAATCCGGTGAAGAATTGACCGGAATTTGCATCGATATTGTAAAAGAAATCCAAAAAAGGATTGGTAATGAAAAAGAAATAAAGATATTTCCCTGGAACAGAGCCTACAATATGACCTTGAAAAAAGATGATTTTGCTCTTTTTTCAACGGCACGAAGTGAAGAAAGAGAAGCACTTTTTAAATGGGTCGGGCCATTGGTACCATTGGAATTTGTCATGTATAAAAGAAAGGATGACACCAAAATTTACCGTACGTTAAATGATGCAAAGGCTGCAAAGGCAATTGCTGTGACAAAGAATGTTATAAGCGAGCAGTTTCTTCGAAAAGAAGGGTTTCAGAATTTACAGGTAGAAATTGGTAAAAGCGGAGAGGAAAATGTCCAAAGAGTGCTAAGGGGTGAGGCCCAACTCTACAGTAATGGGTATATTTCCGGCCATTATTTGATCAAAAAACTACATTTAGAAACAAAGATAGTGATGACTCAGATGGCACCACTCTTTAAGAGCACGCTGAATATTGCATTCAATATAAACACACCAGATGAGGTTATCTCATTATGGCAAACGACTCTGGATGAAATACGATCCGATGGCACTTACGATCAGATTTTAAACAACTACAGGCAATAAATGACCAAAAGCATCATCTTTAAAATATTACTTGGCTTAGGCACCGTTATTTTTAGCATTTTTACTGTGTCTGGTTATCTGTTCTTCCAGAATGACAAGGCTCTAATCGCAGAAATCCGAGAATATAACCTCAATTCAGCCATGAAAGCTCTGGACTCCCGACTCGAAACCAGTTTGAAGAACAATCAAGAGCAAATGCAGGATACAACCAACATGATAAGTAAAAACTCATCCCTGTTTTTACTAAATTTTGATGTTGACGGCCTAAAAGACAGCTTACTGTTTGATATGAAACGGGATGGTGTTCAAGCAATTAAAGTGTGGGACATTGCCATGAACGGATTATTTTTATTGGCCTTTAAAGAAGATAACAAGATAGTTTTTGGGGAAAAGCTACCAGAGCGTTTTGCTGATTTTACAAAATTGAAAAAGTATATCCAAGATAATGAACATGATCAAGCGCAGGATCTTGGAGAACTAACGCTCTATTATGATGAATCGTTAATTGTTAATTATATTAATGAATTAAAAGAACAGACCAAGGATGAGATTAATAGCTTTAACACAGCCCTTAATAATCAATTATTACAGGCCAATATTACTAAATTGTATATTGCTATCGGGTTCTTAATTACCATCTTGGCTGTGAGTACCATTCTTTTAGTTATTTTTGTAAACAGACCTCTGAAACGTTTAAAAACAGGATTGGATGATTTCTTTTTGTTTTTACAGGGAAAAAAGGAAAGCCCTCAGGAAATCCCTCTCAATAGTCGTGACGAATTTGGTCAAATGGCGAGATCACTTAATAAAAATATTTCCGTAAGTGCAGCGCTTCATGCAGAAATTAGTGAACTTAATAGCGATCTTGAGAAGAAAGTGGCTATCAGAACTCAGGAGCTTTCAGAAATTAACAAGGAAGTACAGGATTCCATTGAATATGCCTCAACCATACAACGTTCATTTTTAACAGATTCTACTACCATTAAAGAGCGCATTCATGAATCTTTTGTCATTTGGGAACCTCGGGATCAGGTAGGAGGTGACCTGTATATTTATGAAGAAACGAGTAAGGGGATATTGTTTGGCGTTGTAGATTGCACAGGGCACAGTGTCCCGGGAGGATTTATGACCATGCTGGCTGGCAGTCTCGTTAAGAATCTGGCCAATGATTTATTCGATAATCCAGCAAAAATATTAGGGGAACTTAATATAGCAATCAAACAACAACTCAATCAGGAAGGTCAACATTCTTTGTCGGATGATGGGCTTGATATGGGGCTTTGTTTTATCCACAGAGACGAAACATTTCTGCGTTTTGCCGGAGCAAAAATGGACTTGGTATATATTAAAGATGATGAAATAAATATTATCAAATCAAACAAACAGAGTATTGGCTATAAGCGTTCAAAATATGATTACGAATATACAAATCATGAAATTCATCTTGGAAAACTCGAATCTTTTTACCTTTATTCTGACGGTATTACCGATCAGACAGGTGGAGAGAAAGGGTTTCCCTATGGAAACAAGAGATTTAAAAGATTACTCCTTTCTATCCAAAATCAAACGATGGAAAGTCAGCAAAGAATCATTCAGGAAACCCTAACGACTTATCAAGGCGATGATCATCGTAGGGATGATGTTACCGTAATTGGATTTAAACTTTAAATGTTTATGAGTGAAGATGTCAATCAATAACCAGAGAGATTATTATTTTGAATAGCTTGTATAACCACAAACAGGATCTGGAAAGGGATGGTATAATTTTCAGTTTTAGCGGGCCAATGAGTCATGAAATCATTGAAAGCATTGGCGGTGCTATCCGGGCAAAAATAGGTGAAGGTACTGATGGTGACAAGAAAGCAGCATTAAAGGTCTTTTCGATTTTTGTTGAACAGGTGGAGAATGTAATAAATTATTCTGTCGAGAAAGATCCGTCAGATAGTTCCATGAGTTTTGGTATTGTTGTTGTCGGGAAAAAAGACGGATTGTTTTTTGTCAGCGGTGGCAATCGAATAGAGAGTTCAAAACAAAGCAAGCTAGGTGAATATTTAACTAAACTTGCTGCGATGGACAAACAAGAACTGAAGATTTATTATAAAGAACGTCGAAGAGCAGGAAAGGAAGGAGACTCAAAAGGTGCCGGAATCGGCTTCATCGAAATGGCCAGAAAATCATGTGAGCCACTGGAATTTAACTTTCAAAAGATCGATGAAAAATATTCGTTTTTCACCATTAAAATTAGTATTTAACAATAATGAATAGGGTAAAAGTAAGCCTTTAAACTCACCACTTCCATTGAGAAACAACAAGAAAATAGAAGAGAGAATATGGATAATCTAGAAATTATAGCAAGTAAATCATCTCCTGAAATTATGTTTGATGCCAGCAATTACACACTCTCTCTTGTAGGAGAATCGTATCCAGAAAACACATCTCAGTTCTATGAGCGAGTTTACAAATGGGTAGATGATTGTATCGATGAGTTGGATGACCAGAAAATGGTGTTAAATATCGAACTGATTTATTTTAATTCCAGTAGTTCAAAGGTGTTAATGGATATTTTTGACACCTTGGAAGACGCCAGTGATGATGGTAAAAATATTGTTGTAAACTGGATTTATGATGCAGATAATGATGCTGCACTGGAGTACGGTGAAGAATTTGCCGAGGACCTAGAAGCACTCACATTCAATCTTGTTGAAAAGTCTTAGGAAGCCATTCCAATGCTTACGAGAGAAGAGCAGTTTATTAAGGAGTTTGAGACTCTTTTGGCCACAGAAAGAAAAAACAATTCTGCGAACAATGACGTCTACGAAATCAGTGGAAAAAAACTAAAAAAACTCCTTAAAGGATATAAAAGAACCTATAAACAGTTAACTAAGATAATACGAATTAGTGACAAACAACAAGAAGAACTCAATTATAAAGGCCAAAAAGTTAAGTCGTTGTTAGATAATGCTGATCAGGGATTCTTATCTTTTGGCACGGATTATATCATCGACGATGAGTATTCAGAAGAGTGTGTAAAATTACTAGGGGATGGGCTGAGTGGAAAGAATATTGCCGACATCTTATTTCCTGGTGATGCAGATAAAAATCTATTTTTTAGAGATACCCTTGAAAATGTTCGCAATGAAGAAAGCGAGATGATCAAAGGGGTTATGCTTTCTCTACTGCCCAAAGAACTTCTGCTCAACCGGCGAGCAATAAAAATTGATTATAAGGTTTTAACCGATCAAAATTTTATGCTCGTCCTCACCAATATAACCAAAGAAAGAATTCTGGAACGTAAGATCCTGAAAGAGCAAGAAATACTAAAAATGATCGTTGCGATTGTTCGTGAGCCAAGTCAATTTTATGAACTGAAAGATGATTTTTTGACATATGCGGACAAGAAACTCTCTTTTATAAATAAAAACCTTACCTTCTCCACCAATTTAAGTGAGATATACCGTGACATACACACTTTTAAAGGCAGCTTTGCGCAACTTCGCATGCAGGGCAGTGTCAAATACTTACACGTTCTCGAAACAACATTATCAAGATTAAAGAGCAGCAAAGAGCATAGCAATACAGAACTTCTTCAAATCCTCGAACAATCTGATTTCCATGCATGGATAGAAAAAGATTTAAATATTATAAAAACAATACTTGGTAGAGATTTTTTTGACAAACAACATAAACTCACTGTTGATGATACGTTTATGTTTAATATTGAAGAAAAAATCACCCACCTACTGCACTCTGATAACCAGCACATAACGACGTATAAGAATATCTTAAGCGAGATAAGCAAGGCTAAAGGAGTGACTATCCATAAGGCCCTTTCAAGCTACCCAAAACTTTGTCTGGATTTAGCTGAAAATCTGGATAAAAGTATTTACGCCTTTAAAGTGAGTGGTGGTGTTGACATATTAATGCCATTACATTTCAAGCCATTTTTTAAATCATTAGTTCATGTTTTTAGAAATGCGATTGATCACGGTATTGAAGACATCGATACACGGTTGGCAGCCGGTAAAAATCAGCTCGGCATAATCTCGTGTCATGTTGAAGATTATTCAGAATATATCAAAATCATCATAGCAGATGATGGAATTGGTATTAACATTGAAGCTCTTAAAGAAAAAGCTTTAACCGCCGACATCATCGGGTATGACAAACTCTCCACGTTAACAAGACAAGAAGTACTGGGGCTTATTTTTCATGAAGGCTTATCAACCAATGACGACATTAATGAGTTATCTGGACGTGGCATTGGAATGTCTGCTGTCAAAGAGGAAATTGAGAAATTATCTGGAAACATTGAAGTAGAAAGTCACGAAGGTAAAGGGACAACTGTCAGCCTAAAGCTCCCGATTGCAATCTATGGCAACCTGATTAATATTGCCTCGAATGCACAAGACAACATTACCATCGAGTATATTTTATCACCCATAGTAAACAGGATAACCACCTATTTACAAAGTGATATGAATATAAATCTAAATAAAAAAGCAAGTTTTTCGTATACATATATAGATAATATTGTTTTAAAAGAATTCACATCCTATATCCATATCAGCGGTTTAGTTGAGGTGTCTGTCAGTATGAGTTATGACACCTTTTTACTGGATAAAATACTGGAAGAGTTTAATAATGGAGAAGATATTGCCGAGGAAGAATTGCCAATTTACAGGGAAAGTGTGTCTATGGAAGTGCTGAATATCATAGTCGGCAATGCGTTGTTTAACCCATACGATAAAACGATATTGGAAATCACATCTCCTGTTATGACGGACTTTGATGAATTATGCTCAAATGATACCAGTGAGAAAATTGCACATGTGATAGTGGATACAGAATTCGGTGAAATGCAGATATTAGTTGGTCGATTTTAAGGAAATCTTATGAATGACAAAACAGCCTTGGCAGAAGGTACAGATCCAAAAATATTGCAGATATTGATTGTTGATGATTCTCTAATAATGAGAAAAAATCTTGAAAGGAATTTGAAAATCCTTGGCCATGAAATCATTGGTGAAGCAGAGAATGGGCAACAAAGTATCGATCAGTACAAGTCATTAAATCCTGATCTGGTCACAATGGATATCACCATGCCGGGTATGGATGGTATTACAGCAGTAAAAAATATCCAAAAGATAGATCCTGAAACAAATATTATTATGGTCACTTCTCACGGACAGGAGTCAATGGTTATGGAAGCCCTGAAATCAGGGGCTAAAGGATATATGTTGAAACCAGTTACTCCCGACAAATTGAGAGAGGCGATAGGGAGAATATTCCCTGAGCTGGCAAGTACGATTGAAGAAGAATTAATGGATGAATAATAATATCACATAGCGGAATATAAATGAAAGAACAGAAAATGTTAAATTTCTTAGTTGTCGACGATTCACCGGTCGCTATACAACACATAACTCACCAGATACAACAATCAGGCCATAATGTTATTGGGCAGGCGACAACAGCTGCAGAAGCAGTTAAAAAGTATAAAGAATTAAAGCCAGATATGGTTACCATGGATATCACCATGCCGAAAATTGATGGTATTGTAGCCGTTAAAAATATTATCTCATTGGATAAAGACGCAGATATCATAATGGTAACCTCGCATGGGCAGGAGAACCTTGTAGCTCAAGCACTATTAGTCGGAGCCAAAGGGTATATCCTGAAACCACTCAGTGGAGACAAACTTGTTGAAACGATTGGCATGATAAATACTAATTACCAACAGACAGTCACTGAAGAAGCTATAGATTCGCTTTAGAAAAACAATACGTATGAATACTATAAAAACAAAAAATCAGAATCTGACTGATTTTATAACCATTGATATCTTAAATAATTCGTCATTGTTTGCAATCTATATTGTAGATTTAGAGACCTTTGAAGTGATTTTTACTAATCACCAAATGAAATCTATTATGGCTGATGAAAAAGCACAAAATTGCTGGGAATCAATATATGCTCAAACGGCTCCCTGTCCGTGGTGTAAGGTACATGCGCTGTCCGGTAAAAAAAGTAGTGAATCAATTTCCGAACACTTCAATGAAGTAGCAAATAAGTGGTATCAAATTCAGGAGAAAATCCTGGTAACAGAAAAAAATGAGCGAATGCTGGTATCTTTTGCCCTTGATATCAGTATGCAAAAAGAAGCACAAAGCCAGCTTATTAATGCTCACGTGCAACTGAGCCATCAAACTAAAGCCTTAAAAGCAGCAGAAGAAGAATTAAAAAAACAAGCAAATAATGATTATTTGACCGGCTTGTTTAATCGAAGATATTTTCAACAAATATCTCTGAATTTAATCAATATTGCCAAAAGACAAGCCGGTAATCTATGTGTTATTATGCTTGATATTGATAAATTCAAAATGGTCAATGACACCTACGGTCACAGTGCAGGGGATGAGGTTCTAAAGCATTTATCATCAACACTCACCAAGTATACTCGTGAGAGTGATATTGTTGCCCGACTTGGTGGTGAGGAGTTTGCAGTTTTATTATTAAATTCGGATATAAAAAATACAGCAGCAACAGCTGAAAAGTTGAGAAAAACTGTTGAATCTCACCCTGTTACTATTGAAAACGGAACTGATGTATCAATTACTATTAGCCTGGGAGTTTCTTCAGTTGATGTTGAAAATGACGAGAGTATTGATACTGCTTTAAATCGATCAGATACAGCATTATATGAAGCGAAGAACTCAGGTCGAAATAAAGTTATTGTTCATTCATCAAAGGTGTTGATGAAATAACTACAATAACAATTTTATATAATTCTCAAATTCTACCTTCCTCCTATGAGTGTCAGGTATGATTGTGCTTGATAGCTTAAATTGTCAGATCGTAATAAAAAAACTGTATGTTATTTTATTACGATTCATTCATTGATCTCAAGTTCAACCTCATTGGATTCTTTACCTTTAGTCGTTGTCTGAAGACGAGCAACTCGTCGTATAATCCTGAATATATTGTCAAATATGTCAACGATCTCTACTTCTCTGGAATAGGTTGCAATCCGATTAGGAGCGTCTGCTGTGAGCCTTTGAATCTCATGGCGGGTAATCTCCTTATTCATTCTCGCAACACTTCCTTTCATTGCCCGTACATTTTTGGCAAGTGCCTTATCATCAGTGGCAACAGCAGTAAGTGTGCTGTCGAGTGCTTTCACAACTTCAGTATGAAATTGCATCAGAACTTTGGCGGTCTGTTCGCTCACGATTACGTTTTCATTGATTCGTTTTATCGAGGAAACAACAAGATCCGTTGCTATTCTATCACCAATACGTTCCAGTCCATTTGCAATCTGGATAAGATACATTAATCTCTTTGATTGTGGTTTCGACAAATCACTGGAACTTATGAGACCAAGATATTCAATGATATGATAATGAAGGCTATCGATCACTTTATCTTGTTTTGATATCTTCTTTATCTCGTACTTTGTGCCTGTGATAGCAAGGGGCATTGATTCGTCCACAATACTTCTTGTGTAGGCACCCATTCGAGCAATTTCACGACTGGCACTTTCAAGTGCAATTGATGGTGTTGATAAAAGGGTTTCGTCGAGAAATTTTGGTAAGAGCTCTTCGTTTATCCTAATAGGTTTATCGGGAATGATAAACTCGACCAATCGAGCTATTTGTGTTGTGAATCCTATAAATATTAACGCATTTGCAAGGTTGAAAAACGTATGAACATTTGCAATCTGCCTGGGCGATTCTGCTGCAAGCCGAGCGACTCCTTGTAATTCGTCGTGAACAGGTGAGAGCCAGCGAGCAACATCGGCAAGTTGAGGGATAAAACTGATCCATATCAAGGCACCAAGTACGTTAAAAAGAGTATGAACCACTGCTGTTCGTACAGCTTCACGAGGTTTTCCGATGGCTGCGAGCCCTGCTGTTACGCATGTCCCCACATTTGAACCCAGAGTGAGTGCAATGGCTGATTCAAGGCCCAATAATCCCTGGCCTGCCATTACAATTAAAATACCAGTCGTAGCAGAAGAAGATTGAATTACGGCAGTAAAGCAAGCTCCTATAAAAGCTGCAAAAAGAGGATTTGTCAGGGTAACCATGAAATCAATAAACGGTTCGTAAGAACGTAGAGGTTTCATACCTTCACTCATTACACTCATACCGTAGAAGACAAGGCCGAGCCCCATTATCATTAGACCATACTGCTTGATTTTATTTTTCTTTGAAACGAAGGAGAGAAAAAAGCCGGACGCTATCAACAGCAACGCAAGTTTTGTTACTTTAAAAGCAAGTATCTGAGCGGTAATAGTTGTTCCGATATTGGCGCCAATTATCACAGGAACACTCTGTGCCATTGACATGATACCAGCGGAAATAAAACCAACCAGCAGCACAGTGGTAACAGACGATGACTGAATAATGGAGGTGATGACCGCTCCCATAGCAGCACCAACAAAACGATTACGGGTAAATCTTGCAAGCAGATCCTTCATATGATCGCCAGCCACAAGCTTTAAGGCCTTGGTCATTATGTCCATGCCAAACAAAAAGAGCGCTAGACCACCAAACAGTCCGCCCCATAATTCCATACTGGCTAAAGGATTAATCATTTTCAACCTCAGCTTTTTCGTCTGTTTTAACGATCACAACAGGAACTTTAGAGAGTTGGGCAACACGTTCAGTTACTGATCCCAAAAGAATATGGGCAAGGCCACTACGACCACAACTGCCCATAATGATAATCTGAGCATTTTCCTTTTCAGAAAATTCAACAATACGTCCTGGTGGTAACCCCTGTAAGAATTCTATACGTACGTCTTGTAAAGGTTTGAGTGTGGGATGCTTTTCGCTCATTTTTGTCATGAAATCTTCGGCCATTCGATAAGCGACGGCAGCCATAGGGGCTGACCAGTCGTCCTCTTGATTACGATAAAAACCTGGTGCATCTGCAGGGTCATGAACAACATGCAAAATGATTAAAGGTGCATCGGAGCATTTAGTGAATTTACAGGCCCAGAGTAACGCGGCCTCTGAATCAGCTGAAAAATCTATTGCAACAAGAATTGGTTGTATTTCCTGAGTTTTAGTCATGGTATTTACCTGATGAAAAGTTTATGTGGGACTCTTCGTAGTTAAGTAGAAACAATTTCATTTCTTTGTTGAATACTCTCTAAAACGATAGGGGCCGTCTACGTCTTTCACAGTGACAGAATGAGAAATGAAATTATTTTCAGAATTAAGATAATGTAAGAGATATCCCGGAGCCTCAATCGTGAATTCAGAATGCCGGGTGAGTGTTAAATCCAGAACAAGCTGTAAACCCATACTTGGTGCTGTACTGATTACGGTATTATTCCAGGGCAGGTGAGCAGTAAGGTGGATATGTCCACAGAGAATTGCCTTGATGTTGTTGTATTGAGAAACAAGGCTCCCTAGTTTTTCGGCACCAATGAAACCATCTTCATCGGTTTCAAGAACACCAAATTTTGCAGGCGGATGATGCATGCAGATAATAGTGTCTTTGAGAGGTTCTTTACTTAATTGTTGTTCAAGCCAATTGATTTGTGAGTCTAGTAATTCACCACCGACAGCATTTGGAATTGTACTGTCCATTGCAATACAACGGAGGTTTTTTTCCTCAAAAACATAATCAATGGTATCCGTTTTATTGATGGGGCATCTTTCACTTTCAAATGCAGATAAAAGCGATGAGCGGTCATCGTGATTGCCAGGAATTATATAATAGGGGAAATTGAATTCTTCTAGCAGATTAGATGCGTGTTTTGTTTCAGCAAGTTTACCGTCAAAGGAAATGTCACCTGTAACAATAACGAAATCTGGACTTGGAGTAAGCTGATTGATGTGTTGAACACAACGGGCCAGGTTTTCTGCAGTGGGGACTATTCCATAGGATTTTTTGTCAGGTTCAGTGATATGGCAATCACTTATATGTGCAATAAGCATTGAGTTATTCCAAAATCATATCGCCAATTCTGGCTCTTTCTTATGAAAAAGACAGAATTAGCAAGATTTATCAGTGCGTCATATCATTGTTTTTTGCGATTAAAGGCAAAACTCAGGATAGCTGAAAATGTAATAAATGTAACAATCATAAAAGATACTGCATTTAAAACAGGGGTGGAACTGAATTTAATCCTGGAATACAAATCAACCGGTAAGGTTGGATCTGAACCAACGAGAAAAATAGTAGTATTAAAGTTTGAAAAACTAATCAAAAAGGCCACTACAAAAGCACCTATAATAGCAGGTTTTAAGAAAGGAATTGTTATGTACCAGATAACTTCCAGACGATTTGCCCTTAAGCTAAGCGCAGCTTCTTCTAGTACACGGTCAAATTTTTTCAGCCTAGCACCTACTAAAAGCATAACGTAAGTTGCTCCAAAAGAAAATTGACCAACAACAACCAACCAGAAACTGGGCCCAAAAAATTCAAGCTCAAGGCCAAAGTTATTCTCAAAATAGGCTCCGACATAGGTTGAACTAAGAAGTATTGAAATACCTAAAACAACTCCGGGGATAACTAACGGTGAAAGCGCAAGAAAATAGAGAAGTCCTTTCAGTCTGAATGTCTCTTCTTCAAACAACAATGCGGCAATTGTCCCAACAATTGTTGAAAACAGGGCAACAAGAAAACCGGTTTGCAAGCTTGTCCAGACACTTAACATCAGATCTTCATCTTTAAAAAGTCCCATACGATCGTCAGTATTTGCAAAAAACCAATCCAGTGAAAATCCATTCCAAGGTAATGCTATAAAATTTGAATCATTAAAGGCCAATACGCAAATAGTGACCAGAGGCATTATCAGGAAGACATAGAATAGAGTGATATAAACGCGATAGGCATGAGTGTATGCGGTCGAGCACGGTAGTGAACGTATCATGAACCAACCCTCTCAAGTTTTTGTCCTGTTAATTTAAGGGCAAGCCAGATAATGGCTGAAGATAACAATAATAGCAAAAATCCAAATGCGGCTCCTTCGTTCCAGTTAAATGTTGCAAGAAATTTGTTGTAAATTTGTTCTGTAAACCAAAGCGAACTTTTCCCGCCTAAAATATTAGGAGCAACATAATCTCCAATTACCAGCATAAATACAATGATTCCACCTGAGGCAATACCAGGGGTTGTGTATGGAATAATGATCTGTCTGAAAATTGTCCATTTGGAGGCTCCAAGATCACTTGCAGCTTCAATAAGACTGTCATCAAGACTTTCAAGTGCCGACATCATAGGGATAATCATAAAGAGCATGGACATGTACAGCAGTCCTATTGTCATACTGAAATTTGTATACAGCATAACTATTGGCGAATCAATCAAACCAATCTGCATGAGAAACTTATTAATAACACCATTATCGGAGAGTAAGATCATCCATCCGTAAATTGTTACCAGTTCTCCAATCCAGATAGGGATAAGAAGGAGCAATACCATAAAGCTACTATATTTTTTAGCGACGACCTTCGTGAGGTAAAAAGCAACAGGGAAGGTTACAATAAAGGCTAGAAATGTAACAGCTATTGAATAGAGGGCTGTTTTTACAAAAGTAAGCCAGTAAATTTGATCCTCAAAGAAGGCAAGATAGTTGTTCAATGAAAAGATCATTAAACCATCATCATTTTCAAATCTGAATGATCTGAAAAACATATCCAGGTGAGGAATAACTATCAATAATATCAGCCACAAAAGGACTGGTACTATCAAGAGATAAAACGTAGCACTTGTTTTTTTATTCATATCTTTAATCCTGATAACATTTTAAATCGTCACGATGAATACCTGTTAAAAGATCATCACCTTCTTTGAGATCACCAAATTCAGCATTCTGAGGCAATGAAATCAAGACTTCATCGCTACTATTGTTAACAAATGCTGATATTTTTGTATTTGAGCCATCAAAGAGTATGGCTTTGATCTTCATATTGATTCGTTCAATATCATCAAGACCATCTGATGGGTTAAGGATTAATGCTTCAGGGCGCATAAAGAGTTTTTTAGGCTGAAAATCAAGACCGGGTTTTGAAACCTTGCATCCGTTCTTTGTTTCTAAGATTCCGTCTTTGTAACTTGCAACGTCAAATTCGTTACTTTCGCCTACAAATCCAGCAACAAATGATGTAGCAGGGTGCTTATAAAGATTTTTTGGAGTATCAAGTTGCTCAAAGCGGCCTTCATTCATGACGGCAACCTTATCACTCATAACAAGTGCTTCTGATTGATCATGGGTGATATAAATAAATGTTGTGCCAATTTCTTTTTGAAGAACCTTGAGCTCAATTTTCATGTGTTCACGAAGTTTTCTGTCAAGTGCGCCAAGAGGTTCATCGAGAAGCAGAATAGAAGGTCGTAAAACGAGTGATCGTGCAATGGCGACACGTTGTCTTTGTCCACCAGAAAGATCATCGAAATTTTTCTTTTCAAATCCGATAAGACCTACACGTTCGAGCATTTCTGTAACTCTGGTCTGAACTTCATCCTTTGGAAGTCTTTGTCTTTGCAGACCAAAGGCAACATTTTTTTCAACATTCATCATGGGGAAGAGGGCGAGATTCTGAAATACAATATTAACGGCTCTTTTTTCGGGAGGAACACCCTTCATCGATTCACCGCGAATAAGTAATTCTCCTTCAGTTTCTTTCTCAAAACCTGCAATCATTCGTAGGAGTGTGGTTTTTCCACAACCTGATCCACCGAGGATTGAAAAGAAACCACCATCTTCAACATCAAAACTTACGGAATCAACGGCTGTAAAATCATCGAATCTTTTTGTAACATTTTTTATTTCTAGTACATTACTCATACGAATACCTGATAAGAATCATTAGATTAATGGGGAAAAGACACTGGGTGATCGCCGGAAAAGACTTAAAGAAACTCACTCCTTAAACAACCCCGATAGTAAAGGCATCAGGGTTGTTTAAGAAATTTATACGTATTGAGAACGTTTGCTCTCAAATGTATTATTTTGCAGCTTTGATTCTATCAAGAACTTTGGCTTCGATTGTTTCGAAACCTTCTGGTACTGGTGGGTGCCACTTGATGTTATCAAGATCAGCTTGAGGAAATGAGCGGCTGAAGTTTGCTTTGATTTCATCGTTGAGAAAATTAATGGCCTCAGCTGAAGCTGTGCCATAGCCTTCTTTGTTGGTGAAATAAGCAGCATTCTTTGGTTCAAGCATAAAGTTGATCCATTTGTATGCAGCATCAAGATTTTTGGATTTTGCAGGAATTGCAAAGGTATCAATCCAACCTAACGCACCACTCTTAGGAGCGATAAAATCGATATCTGGATTGTCTTTATGCAGGCTCCAACCTTTTCCATCCCAACCGGATATAACATTAGCATCACCACTTTTGATGATTGCTACCTGAGTATCACCAGAGGTCCAGTAATTTTTAACAAGTTTTTTGCTATCAATGAGAGTTGTCTCAACACGTTTCATTAATTCTTTGTAAGCAGCTTTGTCGCCATAGAGAGCAAATGGGTCTTCGCCCATACCAAAAGCTGTTGCAATCAACAGTGGTCTCTTAAGTCTGTAAGAGATTTTACCAGCATATTTAGGATCCCACAGAGCTGACCAGTCATCAGCTTCAGGAGCCAATTTGGTGTTAACTATCATACCGGTGGTTCCATAACAATGTGGAACAGCATATGCTTTACCATCTACTTCAGTATTTCTTTTTACTGCATCAACCATGGATTTGGTCAGCTGATCTGTATTAACTCTGCTGAAATCGATTGGTTGATAAACTGGGAATTTAGCCTGTACGAAGGAGATTCTATCCTGACTTGGTTGAGCTAAATCAAAGCCTCCACCACGAGTTGCTCTTAATTTGGCGATCATCTCTTCGTTATTGGAGTAGGTGATCTTTACATCGATACCAGTTTGTGCTTCAAAATCTTTTACAAGTTTTGCTGGTGCATATCCTTTCCATGTAAGCAGTCTTAATGTGTCCTGTGCCATAACAGCACTGGAACTAAGTGTTAATGCAATAACACCTGCTATTACTAATTTTTTCATAAATCCACCTTCTTGGTGTTGGTTAATAAAGTGTGCTCTGTAAATACATTGCACGTTTTTATACTTAGTTGTTTTGTTCTTCCATCGAATGTCAAATATTACTGATGTACCATCCTATTATTAGAGACAAGTTAGGATTTGGACATAAGAGTGTTAATTGTTTAAAACAAATACACTTGACCGATCAATGAATCAAAAGTTGGGGCCAGTCTGTAATAACACCTGCACCATAATCTAGAATTTCTTTTGCCATTTCCATATCGTTAACAGTCCATGTGTTTACGCGAATTCCAGCTTTCTTAAGCTGATTAACAAGATCAGCGTTACACAAAATCTCTTCAGGGTGGTACGCTGTGACGGAGAGATCTGTTAAATATTGAACCAGATTTTCAGGATGTTTTCCTTTAACAAGAGCAGCGAGACTAAGGTCTTTATTTAACTTTCTTGCCCTCTGTAAGTACTCATGGCGAAAAGAGGAGATTAGCGCAAGATCCACTGTTTGAGTTTTATTTAGCATTTCAAGGATCTGCTCGACAATTAAAACATCCCCGGAAGGAGTGCCAATGTCTTTAATTTCAATGTTAACAGGGAAAGAGTGCTTTTTACTGTAATTCAGGACTTCACGAAGCAACGGAATCTTTTGTTCCTT
>DAOVZA010000321.1 GCA_030635405.1 Desulfocapsa sp. | reverse complement strand
AAGTGGCATCTCTCCGGACTCTACGGAGAAAGAAATCAATAGTATCCTAGAGGAAACCATAAGTACTTTAAACTCTCATGGATATTCCAAAGAACAAATTAGAGAGATTAAAACGTAAAAATCGCGGAAACTCAAAGCTAGTAAGAGCTGTTGATAAACTAATTCAGGATATTGAACTGAAAGAGTGGAGGTCTCCAGATAAGTTAAAACAAGATAGACCCGATGCAGATTGTGTGCATGGTGATGGATTCTACTTTTTTGACATAAACATTCATAGGACTATGATTTTGGTTGAGTTCGGAGAAGACAATGAAGCAACGATTGTATGGGCAGGTTCACATCAAGATTATGAGCTTCTTTTCAAGAACAATAAGAACACAATTAAGAAGTGGCTTCGAGATAATGAATGGATTTAATTAGAAGGATATGAAAGAGTTGCTTAACATAAGAGATATTAAGAACATCCAAAAACTGGATAGCGAATACGATTTGCAAAAGGCGTTGCTTCTTGATAGAAAATTAAGACTATTGGTAAAAGATAATGCATCATTAAAACCAATTCGTACAAAGTTAAGGGGATTAATTCAAGAATACGAGGAGCAGGAATGGTCAAACAGCGAATTTATATCTGATCAACAAGTTAAAGAAGCAGATATAGCAGAACAATTGGTTGAGTCTGAGCGGAGATTTGTCCAAAGAAGAAAGAACATAATTAGAAAAAGATTGAAGAGTTATGAGATGACTCAACAAGATCTGGGAGTATTATTAGGGCATAATAAGTCATACATATCTGAACTTATAAATGGAGTATCCAAGTTTTCGTTGAAAGATCTGGTAGTTATTCATCGTGTGTTGAAAATTGATTTATTAATGTTGGTACCAACTTTTTTACAGGATGAAACAAAAGAGAGGATAAAGAAGTCTATCGCCAAAATAAACAAACCCAAACTTAAACTTAGTATAGAAGACTTATTGATTAGCAGTGCCAGGTAGCCTAAATGGTCATGATGTCCTCTTCTTTGGCTTCAACGATTTTTTCCACCTTTTCGGTGAACTCATCGGTGAGCTTCTGGATCTGATCTTCGGCGAATTTGGCTTCGTCCTCCGAAAGACCATCCTTCTGCATTTGTTTGTATTCGTCGTTGGCATCACGACGGCTGTTTCGAACGCTCACCCTGGCATTTTCCCCTTCATTTTTTACCTGTTTCACCAGGTCACGCCGGCGTTCCTCAGTGAGTTGAGGAACCGTCAGGCGGATCACTTCACCATTATTTGAGGGAGTGATCCCCACGTTTGAGCTCATCAACACTTTCTCAATGGGTTCGATCATTGTCTTTTCCCATGGCTGGATCGAGATGGTCTTTGCATCGGGTGTACTGATGTTGGAGACCTGGTTCAGAGGGGTGGGTGTGCCGTAATAATCCACCATGATCCCGTCAAGGATATGTACATTGGCTTTCCCAGCCCTGATGCGTATAAGTTCGTTGTCAAGGTGCTCAATGGATTTTTCCATCCGCTCCTTGGTCATCTCGTAAATCAGTTGGGCATCTTCGTTCATGATCTCTGTGAGTTCCGTTCAGCGATCCTAAATTATCTAAATTTTGATTAAAGTACCAACTTTTTCGCCCGAAATAACTCTTTTCAGATTCCCTTTCTCGTTCATATTGAATACGATAATGGGTAAATCATTCTCCTTGCACATGGTAAAAGCAGTGAGATCCAGGATGCGTAACTCCTTCTGCAACGCTTCGTTAAAGGTAAGTTCATCGTACTTTTCTGCTTCCGGATCCTTCTCAGGGTCACTGGTATAGACACCATCAACACGGGTTCCTTTTAACATTACGTCGGCTTCCATTTCGACGGCACGCAGCGTGGAAGCAGTATCGGTGGTGAAATAGGGATTGCCTGTACCTCCTGAAAATATAACGATCTCGTTGTTTTCCAGGGCCTTGATTACCCTTGGTTTGTAGTAAAACTCAGCTACAGGTTCCATTCTGATGGCCGTAAACAATCGGACAGAGGCTCCCTTGGACTCAAATGCTGATTGAAGCGCAAGTCCGTTGATGACCGTGGCCAGCATGCCCATATAATCACCTTTTACGCGGTCAAACCCGGCTTCCACGCCCGCAATTCCCCTGAAGATATTACCTCCGCCGATGACGATCCCCACCTGGGTTCCCATGCGGGATACTTCAATGATCTCTTCGATGTAATCTTCCAGTCGTTTGGGATCAATGCCGTGTGAGCGACCGGCCATGAGCGCTTCACCGCTCAACTTGAGTAAAATGCGCTTATATGCTGCCATTTTTTCTTTTAAAAGTAATAAAAATAAAAAAGCTGCCCTGCAATGAAGCAAGACAGCTTTTGATAGTATCAAATAATCAAATTATTTTATGGCGAATCTTTTAAAACCGGTAACCTGGAGATCTTTGTCAGCTTCCTTGAGGTACTGACCAATGGTCTTCTTGTTATCTTTGGTGAACTCCTGATTCAACAGCGTGGCTTCCTTCAGGAATTTCTTGACCATTCCCTCGGCAATGCGGTCCACAATGTTTTCTGGTTTCCCTTCCTGTATGGCTTTTGCCCGTCCAATTTCCTTTTCCTTTGCAATCACTTCGGCAGGAACATCACTTTCGGCCACTGCTACAGGAGACATGGCAGCGATCTGCATGGCCACATCCTTGGCCACTTGTTCGTCCACATCAGTCTTATTAAAACCCACCAGGGTTGCAAGGTTGTTTCCAAAATGATTGTAAGCCTGTACCTTTTCGGCCTGAATAGAATCAAAGTAAGCAAGTTCCAATTTCTCTCCAATCTTTCCTGACTGTTCAGTAACTACCTCGACAACAGTTTTTCCTTCAAAAGGAAGGGCTTTCAATGCTTCCAGATCGGCTGGCTTTTCAGCAACGGCCAGGTCCAGGATGGAAGAGGAAAACTTAACGAAGTTCTCATTTTTTGCCACAAAGTCTGTTTCACAGTTCAGTGAGATCAGGGCGCCAAAGTTACCTTCAACTTTAGCCTGTACATTGCCTTCACTGGCATCGCGGTCGGCACGCTTATTAGCAATGGCCTGACCCTTTTTGCGGATAAAATCTATTGCCTTATCAAAATCACCATCAGCTTCCTGCAATGCTTTTTTACAGTCCATCATTCCAGCACCAGTGGCTTTCCTTAGTCTCTGTACATCTGCAGCTTTAATATCAGCCATGTTATATTCTCTTTTAATGTGTTTATCAATTAAAATAATTACGCCTTCTCGTCTGACTTTGGCTCCTCAGCATCTTTCGCCTGTGGCTCCTCCTCTTTCTTCTCTTCCTTCACTTCAGCTTTCTCAGCTTGCGGCTCTTCCTTCTTCTCTTCAACTTTCTTCTCCTCTTTCACTTCAGCTTTCTCAGCTTGCGGCTCTTCCTTCTTCACTTCAGCTTTTTTCTCCTCTTTCACTTCAGCTTTCTCAGCTTGCTGCTCCTCTTTCTTTTCTTCCTTCACTTCAGCTT
>DAOVZA010000116.1 GCA_030635405.1 Desulfocapsa sp. | reverse complement strand
TCGTGAAGCTGGGTATAAAGTTGTTGAGGCTGCTGATGAAAAAGAAGGTCTTGTTGTTTGTGAGGAACAGTTCATTGATTTGATTCTGCTGGATATGCGAATACCGACGGTGGATGGCTTTTTGATCTGTAGTAAGTTGCAAAGTTATTCAAAACTGAAATTTATTCCCATTATTTTACTTTCTGTTCATGATGATGTTGAGTTAAAAGTACGGGCATTTGAATGTGGTGCTGTTGATTTTATAAATAAACCCGTCACGGAAAGTGAATTGCTGGCACGGGTACAAATCCGTTTGAACGTGCATCAATTAACTGAATACCCATTAGAAGGATCTACCTACCATCAGGAGTTGATGCAGGGGCTTTATGGTGCTGCAGAGCTTCAAAGAAATCTTCTTCCCAAGAGTGTTCCTGATTGCCAGGAGTTACTTTTTGCTTCCTATTTTATGCCGAGTCATGAAGTAAGTGGGGATCTTTTTAATATTCAGCGATTGAGCAGTAATCATCTCGCAATATACATTCTTGATGTTTCCGGGCATGGTTCTTCTGCGGCAATGATGACAGCACTGGCCACCCAGGCTCTTAGTGGCTTCCGGGCCATAACCAGAAAAAAAGGGCAGGAAGAAGGAGATGAAGAACAGATTGTTTCTCCGAAGGAAGTTGTCTCTGAGTTGAATAAAGAATTTCCTATTGCCAGGTTTGATCATTATATGACTATTGCATACCTCCTTCTTAATCTTAAGGACAACAGGTTTAGTTATTGCTGTGCCGGACATCCGCCAATTGTTCATGTGACAAAAGAAGGGGATGTTTCTTTCCTTGGCAAAGGGGGCCCTCCTGCAGGGATGGATGGCGTGTGGGAGGAAGGTGAGGGGTCTTTGAACAGTGGTGACAGGTTGTTTTTTTACACAGATGGGGTGGTTGATCATCGTAACGAAGCCGGAGAAGTTTACGGTGAGAAGAGGCTTGTTGATTCAATGGTTGCTAATTGGGGATATCCTCTTATGGATGCTACCTGTAATATTATCGACACATTGGAAGACTTTGGAGGTCATCTTGACGATGGAGAGGACGACATGACATTGCTGGCTGTGGAGAAAAAATAGAAGCTAATAATCAAATTGGAAAATATCCATTACGTTGATGAAAATTCGCAGTAGTTAGATTTTTTTAGAGGGTGCTCACTCTGTGAGCACCTGCCTCTGTTACACTTCTTTTAAATCATTAAAAAGAGGTGTGTCATGAAAGAAAAGAGTTTTGTTAACAGCAGTAGTCCTTATTTCCATAAAACATTTCAGTTACGATATTTACCATCAGTTAAGTGTGGCAATCGAGGGTTCTTAAAGCGTATTCTCAGGCGTTATCAGAAGGAAATTGACACGACATGTGCTGCAATGATTATCGGCACAATGTTTTTAATAGGTATTTGGAGGTTTCTGGTTCAATTAGCTGAATACTAGGATGTTTATTTCCACTCAGATTCTTCAATAATAAAAGCTTCGTGGTACTTGAAACGAAAAAGCCTAGAACCGCTCCAAGTCATAAAAATGAGGCTTTAAAAGCAATATAAACGGCTTGATTTACTTAATATGGGAATGTCGTATCGTGAAGTTTGAATACTAAAATTCAGAAAGAACTGTTTTCGCAATTTATGGAGAGAATAATATCATTACATTGCAGGCACGATGAGTTAATATGATGTTTCAATATTGCTCTTTTATCATCTTCTATTGAGGTTAACATGTCAGGTCACACTCCAATGCATACTTTTCATATTCCGGTTATGGGAACTGGATTTACCATAGATACTCCCATTAAGGTGGCAAGGTATGGTATTTCATCATCAATTTCTTTGGTTGACGATGTTCTGATAGAGCAGGTACGTAAGTTTTATTGTGAGCAGGAAAATGAGCCCTACGAAGAGATTACAAGAAAGAGTGAAGACTCTCGTGCGCGTCGCATTACTTCGTATTTGAATCTTGTCGATCTGTTGGTCCAGCGTCAGGTTGAGGAGTTACAGGGGTCTGATTTTGAGGAAGGGAGTGAGATCTGTAAGTATTATGAAATGCTGCCAGATGTTGCGCCGTTGAAAAAAGAGTATGAAGCTATGTTGGCACTGTCTGATGGGTCAGAAAAAAGTGCATTGCAAGATGAGTTACGTACTAAGGCTGTTCCCGGAAGCATAGATGTAAACATAATGACCAAGCTTGACCGGGATCACTATAAAAACGGTGAAAAGTTACCTCCTGTTCATTCTGACGCCATGAGTGCTCTGCGTGGTTTTGCAGAAAGTACTCTTTCTGCTTCAATGGTTTTTTCAGCAGGAATCAATAAGCGCCTGTATCGTTACATGACAGAATTTAAAGGATTTTTTCCTGATACGAACGGTGAAATGAAGAAAAAGATTATTCTGAAAGTGAGTGATCATCGTTCTTCTGAAATTCAGGGCCGTTTTCTTGCCAAATTGGGATTGTGGGCATCTGAGTTTCGTGTCGAATCGGGGCTGAATTGTGGTGGGCATACCTTTCCTTCAAAAGGATATCTTCTTGGTGTGGTTCTTGAAGAATTTAAACAGAAAAAAAGTGATTTACTAAAAAAATTACTTCCCATGTACGCTAAAGCTCTTTCAGCTAAAGGAGAAGTGGATACGGCACTCCCCACTGATGTTCGAGTTACGGTACAGGGAGGTGTGGGAACCGCCGATGAACATACATTCTTACTCAATCATTATGGTGTTGACAGTGTGGGGTGGGGAACTCCATTTATGTTGGTTCCGGAAGCAACCCACATGGATGATGTGAACCTTAAACGTATTATGGATGCATCAGAAGATGATATCTTCCTCAGTGACGCCTCACCATTAGGAGTTAATTTCTGGAATTTACGGGAATCCACAAGTGAGCAGCGAAGACGTGCAAGAATAGAAGAGGGTAAGCCTGGATCTCCTTGCCCAAAGGGATTTGTCGGGTTTAATTCAGAATTTACAAAGCGTCCTGGCTGCGTTGCATCCCGAGTGTATATAAAAAAGAAACTTGAGGTTTTACCGGAGGAAGGTTACTCACCGGAAGCCTACGAAATAGTCAAAGAACGAATACTTGCTAAGGCCTGTATCTGCCATGAATTGAGTGGTAATGCAACAGTACCTCTTGGTATTGAACCTGATGCTGATTCCACCGTCTGTTGCGGGCCTGGAATAGTTGATTTTTCAAAACTTGCAACACTTCGGGATATGCTTGATCACATTTATGGCCGCATATCATTACTCACATCGAGTGATAGACCCCACATGTTTGTGAAGGAACTTGGTTTGTATGTGGATTATTTTCGCAAGGAAGTGGAGTATTTTCCAATTGGTCTTGCCGTTAATAGTGAGTCTTATCTTGAGGGAATGAGGGAGAACCTTTTTAAGGGGATTGAATATTACAAAGAACTTTCCAGCGAACTCGCCCAGGATTCGCGTGAGAAGTTTCTGGAAGGTTTAACGAAAATGCAGGAATCTTTGGAACCACTTGTTCCAAAGAAAGCGTAACTATTTTTTTCTTTTAACCCATACCTTTTCCGTTATGGAAACAGTTTCCTTTTGAACAGGTCTTTTCTTATAAAGGGAAAGGCCTTGCAGGAAATGACGAAGGAACTGGTCACCGCATTCCATGTAGTGCTTGTGGCCCTTTCTTCTGAAAAATGAAGATAATTCCGATTTAGAAATTTCCATATCGGAGAGTTTAAACACCTCCAGCATATCCGTATCCTGATACATGAGTGCAATCCGAATCTTCCGTAACACATCATTATTATTGATGATGACAGGATCCGTTTGGGCTGGGCTTGTTTTCAAGGCTCCTCTGTAAAAAACAATCAAACCATCAAGAAATGTGGCAAGAAGTTCTCTTGAACAGAGGATAAATTCCGCCTCAGTTTCTTTCTTTAACAGGGTGTGAAGCTTGATCTCAGGTATGTCACGCCCAGTGGCATGGAATATCTGAATCATATCCTTATCTTTAAGGTCAAGACTGTAGCGAATTTTTCGAAGTATGTCGTTGGCAAGCATGGGATTTTTAGGATTGGGTAGTTGTGAGAAAAATGGCAGTCATTATTTTTATAATGACTGCCATGATTGGTTATAATCAGGACTCTTTGCTTTCTTTCCAGTCTGGTCGCAGATACAGCTCGGTGAGTTGCTTTCTGGATACTCCTGCGGGGGCCTCTGTTAGAGGACAGGTTGCACGTTGAGTCTTTGGAAAGGCTATGACGTCACGAATGGAATCGCTTCCAGTGATGATCATCAGGAGTCGATCAAGGCCAAAGGCAAGGCCGCCATGAGGAGGTGCGCCAAGTTCAAGGGCGCGAAGCAGGAAACCAAATTTGTTGTTGGCCTCTTCTTCGCTAATACCAAGTGCCTTTAAGACTTTCGCCTGAATGTCACGCTGATGAATACGGATGGAACCGCCACCGATCTCAGTACCGTTTAGGACGAGATCATAGGCCTGACTGTAAACAGATCCCGGATCGCTCTCAAGTTTGTCAAGATCCTCATCCTTTGGTGCGGTAAAGGGATGATGCAGTGCCTGGAAACGTTTTCTGTTCTCATCGTACTCCATGAGAGGAAAGTCAGTTACCCATACAAAGTTAAAGTTTTTCTTATCGAGAAGTTCAAGTCTTCGTGCAACTTCCACTCGAAGTTCACCAAGTACAGGCAGGACAACGGATTTTTTATCAGCACCAAAGAAGAGCAAATCACCTTCTTCAGCATCAAGTTCTTTTGTTATTGCAGCACGCTCTTCATCGCTGAAAAATTTAGCAATGGGTGACTGCCATTCGCCATCAGCCTTCATTTTAACCCAGGCGAGTCCTTTGGCACCAAACTGAGCTACATATTCCGTAAGAACATCAAGCACCTTACGGGAAAATGTGGCACATCCTTTAGCGTTAATGGCCCGAACGGTGTCACCACCATCGGCAATGGAACGAAAGACCTTAAAAGAACAGGTCTTGGCGATTTCAGTGAGATCAACTAGTTCAAAACCAAAGCGAGTGTCTGGTCTGTCGGTACCAAACCTATCCATGGCATCGTCGTAACTGATTCGATTAAATGGCGGAGCCACATCAATATCCAATGTGTCCTTAAAGAGTTTGGAAATCATTCCTTCGGTAATCTGAATGATCTCTTCTTCGTCCATAAACGAAAGTTCCATGTCAATCTGAGTAAATTCAGGCTGGCGATCAGCGCGCAGATCTTCATCACGAAAACATTTAACAATCTGATAGTAGCGATCCATTCCGCCAATCATCAATAGCTGTTTGAAGAGCTGTGGAGATTGTGGCAAGGCATAGAATTTACCAGCATTAACACGGCTTGGTACAAGGTAATCCCGTGCTCCTTCAGGGGTGGAACGGGTGAGCATGGGAGTTTCTACTTCCAGGAAATCATTATCATTGAGATAGGTACGAAGAGACTGTACTGCCTTGTGGCGCTGGTACAGTTTTGCTGCCATTTCAGGTCTTCTGAGATCCATGTAACGATACTGAAGACGGATATTATCAGAAATTTCACTTTCTTCATCAAGTGGAAAGGGAGGAGTTTCAGAGGTGTTTAGAATACGAAGCTCATCAATAAAGACCTCGATTTCACCAGTATCAAGCTTTTTATTAGCCATTCCCTCAAATCTTGCTTCAACTTTTCCACGAATGGCAATAACCCACTCACTGCGAAGTTTATGTGCCTTCTCATGAACTTCAGGGTTAACTTCGGGGTTGAAGATGATCTGGGTAATTCCATGTCGGTCACGGAGGTCGATAAAAATAACTCCGCCGTGATCACGTCTGCGTAAAACCCAGCCCATGAGGATGATTTCTTCACCGATATTGGCGCTGGTCAGTTCGTTGCAGGAGTGTGTCCTGCGGAGGGTTCCCATTGATTCCATAATCTAATTGGTAGCTTAATGTAAGCTACGTTCCGTTGTTGTTTGATTTATAGTTTTATCGTTGGCAGATCTGTAGAAGTGAATCCGCCATTTCGTTAATATCGGAAATGATTGTAATATTCTGTTGTTCCTGGGTTTCCATATTTTTCAGTACTGCCTGACCTGACTCAAGTTCATTCTCACCTACAATGAGAACGAATCTGGCATTAACCTTATTGGCCTGTCTCATCTGACTTTTCAGGCTGCGTCCTTCGTGATCCATTACAGAAAGCAATCCTTTCTGACGCAGACTGTGAACAAGGGGAAAGGCAAAGACAGTTGGTTTTTCGCCAAGCCCTGCAACAAAGATATCCATGGCACTGTTTTCAGCCACCTCGTCTTTTTGCTGAAGCAGAAGAACCAGTCGTTCCATCCCAATGGCAAAACCAATCCCCGGCACTTTTGGGCCACCGAGTTTTTCCACAAGACCATCATAACGGCCACCAGCACAAACGGCTGCCTGGGCGCCAAGATCTTTAGTAGTGAATTCAAAGGTGGTGCGGGTGTAATAGTCAAGTCCGCGAACCATGAATTTGTTCAGGTTGTAGGAAATATTCAGTTGTTGTAATGAGTCTTGAACAGTTGAAAAATGTTCAGCACAGTCACCACAGAGGTGTTCCTGGATGGATGGTGCCTCTTCAACCTCTTCTCTGCATTTAGGGTTTTTGCAGTCAAGTACTCGTAGTGGGTTGGTTTTACTCCTTCTTGCACAGTCATCACAGAGATTATCTTTACGATCCTCAATGAAGCTCAGCAGTGCTTCGCGAAATCCGGGACGGCAAATCGGGCAGCCAAGGGAGTTTATCTCAAGACTTACATTTATGTCGAGCTCATC
>DAOVZA010000309.1 GCA_030635405.1 Desulfocapsa sp. | reverse complement strand
TGAGATGAAATATCCAGATAGAACAACTGTTTCAAAACTTGAGGATCTTCCCAATATTGGGCCAGCGATAGCGCAGAACCTGCGACAGCTTGGTATTAAACACCCGCAACAGTTGCTCGGCAAAGATGGTTATACTATGCACGAAGAGCTCTGTAAACGAACACACAAAGACCATGATCCCTGTGTAATAGATGTGTTCCTTGCGGTTATTAATTTTATGGAAGGGGGTGGTCCTGCTCCCTGGTATCATTTTACAAAGGAAAGAAAGGAATATCTTTCGTAACTATTCAGCGAGGACAATGAATTACCCCTAAGTCCGAACTGTAACTGTTTAGCAGTACTTCAAATTCGTTTATTTTGGGCTTCGAAGCATACTAGTGCTATGCGAGGAGGTCAAAATGGACGCAGTTGGAGTACTACTGAATAGTTACTATCTTTCAAGAGATTGATTTGCACTATTCATCATCATCAATTTCCAGCAGCTCCATAAGCTCCTGCTGAAACGCTGCATCTGTCATTATTTTATTGGCGATCACCTGACAAAGAGCACCAGTCAAGCTGTTGTGGTCACCGGAGGCAACATTGACTGAGATTTCACCATTTTCGTCTGATTCTAAAATAAGAGCTGACTGATTTTCTGTAAGTTCCATTTTATTTCCTTTTTTTATCTGTTTACTGAATTGGTAGATGCGCTCGGTGCTGAAGTTAATAGCGTGTGAAACAGTAATGGTTTTCACTGGAAAGCTTGCTGGAAAAGCTATACTCATCCTGTGCAAAATCTTTGAGTTCTGTAACTTCCTGCACTCTGTTTTTCACCGCGAAATCCACCATCATGCCACGGGCTCTTTTGGCATGTATGGCTACAGTTCTATAGGTGTCCCCTTTCCGCTCTTTGAAATCAACCTGTAATATTGTAGCATTGAGGTTTTTCTTTTTTACAACACGGCTATATTCGGCCGATGCAAGATTAACAAGAACCTGCTCTTTATGAGCATTTAAAATGGTATTCAGTTCATCCGTAACTCTATTCCCCCAGAACTCATACAGGTTTTTACCGCGATCATTTTCCAGACGACAACCCATTTCCAGTCGATAGGCCTGCATCAAATCAAGCGGTCTCAATAGTCCATATAGACCAGAAAGGATACGGAGGTGATCTTGAATATAACTCATTTCATCGTCGCCATACTGGTCAACACAGATCCTTGAATAAACATCACCCTTAAAAACCTCTATTGCAGGTTGGCTGTTCTCATCTGTAAATGGCAGTTCAAAATCGTGAATGCTCTGATGTGTCTGCACAGCCAGTCGCTCACTCATCTTCATCAGTGAGGAAAGCTCAGAAACCGACTTTTTAAGCAGTTCTGTAATAAGCAACTCACTGTTTTTAAGAAGTAAGGGCTGGTTGGTAGTAAATTGAGAAGACTCAGTAAATTTTTGAGTTTTTGATGGGGAAATAATCATTAACATGGCAGTAACCAGATTATTTAGCGTTCTGAATAGCTTCTGTCATCTGCAGAGCATGACGAGTAGCCGAAACATTGTGAACCCTTATAATATCAACATTAGCTGCATTACATGACAGAGCAGAAACGACTGCTGTCGGGATATCACGTTCTTCCACTGCAAGGCCAGTTACATCTTCAATAAATCGTTTACGGGAGTGACCAAGAAGAAGTGGACGGCCCAGCACCTTGAAATCATCAATATGTTTCAGGATGGACAGGTTATGAGCTAGAGACTTGCCGAACCCAATACCGGGGTCTAAGGTAATACGCTTAGGATCGACACCTTTTTCTTCAAGCCAGCTGAGCCGTTCACGAAAAAAACTGATGATATCAGTTACAACATTATCGTAGTCAGGTTTGACCTGCATATCCCCTGGTGTCCCCTTCATATGCATAATAATCACCGGTACTGAAGTCTCCTGTACCAGTTGCAGCATCTCAGGATCTTTACGAAGAGCAGAAACATCATTAAGTATGTCAGCGCCTGCCGTAAGTGCCTGACGAGCAACCTCGGCCTTGGTTGTATCTATAGATATGGGAACGGAATGCTTGGAACGGATGGAACGAATAGCAGGAATAACTCTACCGAGTTCCTCCTGCAGGGTTACTGGTTCGGCAAAGGGACGGGTTGATTCACCGCCCACATCAATTATATCTGCCCCGGAAACAAGAAGGGCCTCTACCTGGGAACAGGCAGAGGCCATAGAATCAAACTGACCACCATCGGAAAATGAATCGGGTGTCACGTTTAAGATACCCATTATTTTCGGCATGATCATTTTTACTCCTTCGTCTTTTCTTCAGATGCTGTAGCATCCTCCTCTACTTCTTCAACCTCTTCAGTTTCAGCTACTTCAGGTTCCTGTTCATCTTCAACTTCAACAGATTTTTCTTCAGAAGTTTCATCCTCATCAGGTCGCAGTTTAACTACTTTCTTCGCAGCTTTTTTCTTTTTCTTTGGTTTTGGTTCCGGCTCTTTCATAGTTCGTTCGTACTGACCGGGACGAAGCTCATCAAGGATATCTTCAATATCGTTAAGCATGATGGTTTCTTCTTCAAGCAGCTCTTCAGCAACTCGTTTCAAAATATCCATATTCTCGGTGAGTATCTCTACAACCCGAGCATTGGCAGCCTTAATAATACTCTGAACTTCCACATCAATCTTTCGCGCAGTATCTTCACTAAAATCACGATGTTGACTAATTTCACGACCGAGAAAAATTTGTTCGTCTTTTTTCCCGTAGGCAAGAGGACCAAGTTCTTCACTCATTCCCCATTCACAGACCATCTTACGAGCCATTTCAGAGGCACGTTCAATATCATTACCAGCACCTGTGGTAATCTCATCAAAGATAAGCTTTTCCGCAACACGACCACCAAAAAGGATACAAAGAGTATTCTCAAGAAAGCTTTTAGAGTGTGTATAGCGCTCATCTTTGGGAAGTTGCATGGTCACACCAAGCGCCCGTCCACGAGGAATAATAGATACTTTATGAATAGGATCAGTATCAGGAAGCAGTCTAGCCACAACGGCATGCCCCGCTTCATGGTAGGCTGTAATCTCTTTTTCGCTGTCCGTAATGATCATGGATCGACGCTCAGCACCCATCATGATCTTGTCTTTGGCCCGATCAATCATCTCTCTATCGATCTTTTTGGCCCCTTCACGAGCCGCCATAAGAGCAGCCTCGTTCACAAGATTTTCAAGATCAGCACCTGAAAAACCCGGGGTTCCACGAGCTACGATTTCCATATCAACATCTTTTCTCATTTTGGTCTTGTTGGCATAGATTTCCAAAATTTTCTGACGCCCCAGAACATCGGGAACAGGTACAATAACCTGACGATCAAAACGCCCTGGACGAAGAAGAGCGGGATCAAGAACATCGGGTCTATTCGTTGCGGCAACAATGATAACACCATCATTATCCTCGAAACCATCCATTTCAACCAGCAACTGGTTCAGTGTCTGCTCACGTTCATCGTGACCACCACCAAGTCCTGCACCACGGTGACGTCCAACCGCATCAATCTCATCAATGAAGATAATGCAGGGAGCATTGCGCTTCGCCTGGTCAAAGAGGTCGCGCACCCTCGAGGCACCGACGCCCACAAACATCTCCACG
>DAOVZA010000122.1 GCA_030635405.1 Desulfocapsa sp. | reverse complement strand
TTCATTTTATCTCATTTTCGTCTTCTCGTTCACCACAAAAAGACGTTACGATCTCAGATAGCAGAGCACTACTGCTTACCCTATCAGGAGATATTGTTGAAGAAAAGCAACCAAGTGATCCGGTTTCCACGATGATTAACGACAAATTGGGATTCGATACACTTCCATCTGAAACCCTTTTTCAGGATATACTGGACAGCATTGCAGAAGCCGCAACTGATACGAATGTAACCTTCATCCTCCTTGATCTCAGTGAGCTTGGTTCCGTTGGGCTCAATCAACTACAGACGATTGGATCTGCTCTAAGTACCTTCAAAGATAGTGGTAAAAAAGTGATTGCTGCAGAAGATTTTTATTCACAAAAAGCCTACTATCTCGCATCTTTTGCAGATGAAATCTACCTCAATCCCATGGGTGGTGTTGATCTTCACGGTATTGGTACATTTCGACTATTTTTTAGGGATGCCATTGAAAAATTAAAAATAAACTACAATATATTCCGTGTTGGAACATTCAAGTCAGCTCTTGAACCTGTCATGCGAAACTCCATGTCAACAGAAGCACGATCACAGAACATGATATGGCTGACAACACTTTGGGAAGCCATCACAACGGATATCATCAGGGAACGAGACCTCAAACCCGATGCCATTAAGATATATACGGAACACATTGCCTCAGAACTTGCCACTGTTGGCGGAGACACGGCCAAACTTGCCCTTGAAACTGGTCTTGTCGATGGTCTAAAAACGCGTGAAGAATTACGTACCTATCTTATATCTCTTGCTGGTAGAAATAAGAAAGGGAACTTCAAGCATATTAGCTTGAATAAATATCTTGCTACAATTCCAAGCTCCTATACAGACTCTCCAGATGAAGCTGGTTCTGTTGGAATCATCATTGCTGAAGGTGCGATCCTCAATGGAAAACAGCCCGTTGGCATGATTGGCGGAGACACCATGGTGGCTCTTATACGAGAAGCTCGAGAGAATAGTACTATTAATGCACTTATGCTCCGTGTTGTCTCTGGTGGTGGATCTGTTTTTGCCTCAGAACTCATTCGTCAGGAAATCCTTGAATATAAAAAGACAGGAAAACCAATTGTTATTTCAATGGGATCAATGGCAGCATCTGGCGGCTACTGGATTGCAGCCGATGCCGATGAAATCTTTGCTTCCCCTGTTACCCTGACTGGTTCAATTGGGATTTTCGCTGCCATTCCAACATTTGAGAATTCACTCTCTGAACTTGGTGTCTACAGTGACGGAGTCGGAACAACAAGTCTGGCTGCAGCATTGGATATTACACGCCCTATGTCCCCATTGTTAAAAGAGGCAATTGAGATCAACCTCAATCATGGATATGAGCAATTTCTAAATATCGTCTCTAAAGGACGCACCATCGCCACACAAGAGCTCAACAATATTGCTGAAGGCAGAGTATTTGATGGAACAAAGGCTCTCGAACTTGGCCTTGTGGATAAACTCGGTACTTTAGACGATGCCATTGATTCTGCTGCCGGACTTGCAGGACTTGATGAATACACAGCCTCTTATATTCGCCGTCCTCTATCGGTTAAAGAAGAGTTCCTGCAAATGTTTACAGGAACCATCATGGCTAGTGTTACTTCAATAATACCCCCTGCATTTCTTACAATTATTGAAAAACTCACTGCACCCGTTAAAGAAATACTTCTGTTTAATGACCCAAAAGGATTATACGCTCACTGTCTGATCCACGATCTTTCACTCTAACAATTTGCGGTTTTCAAAAAAGAGATTAGTATTCTTAACCAATATCAAAAGAGATCTAACTCATCATTTCAAATTACCCACAAGGAACCAAGGTGTTATGAAAAAATATTCTCTTGCCATCTCATACCTTCTATTTTTCTGTTTTTCCGCATCACACAGTTTTGCTGCTGAAACATTCATAGTTTCCGGAAACCCAAAGGCACCTCCTGTTGTATGGGAACAGTACAATAAACTCACTGGTATCGGGCCAGACATTGCTCAAAAAATATTAACTGAACTGAAACTCGACTATGACATTAGAGTCGAGGGCAACTGGCAGCAGGTTCAGGATAAATGCAAAAATGGTGAGATTGATATGCTCGTTTCTGCCTACAAAAATGATGAACGAGCCGAATACATGGAATATTCCCTTGCATATCTTCCTCAGCCCACCGTGATTGTGGTTGAAAAGGGTAAAGAATTTCTCTTTGGTCGTTGGAAGTCACTCATTGGTAAAAAAGGTGTTTCAAATATCGGAGAAAGCTACGGCCAGGAATTCGACACCTTTATCAAAGACAAGCTAACTGTTCAATTCATTGCCTTTGAACGAGCCATTGAGCTCCTTAACCGTGGGGAAGCTGATTATCTCATCGTAGATTTATATACGGCCCTAATCTATACAAGACTCCTCCAAGGTGAAGATTCCATCACCATCCTTGATCCTCCAGTAACTACCCAATCTTTTCACATGACCATTGCTAAGGACTCCCCAATGGTTGTACAAATGCCGGTCATTAATAAAAAGCTCTACCGTCTTGTGAAAGATGGAACCGTTGAGAAACTCTTCTATAAACATTTCGATGATTGGAAAACTCTCATTGCAAAACGTGCCAGATACTTACAAAAAAACTCCAATATGCGTGGAAGAGAACAAAGTGATTATATAAAGACGCAGGATGCATATGAGAAAGAAAAAATCGGAAGCCTATTGATGGGAAGCAGAGAGGGACTACCACAAGCCGCTGAGTAGCCTTTTCAGTAAAAATTCATCAGCAACTTCCCCAGACATCGATCAGGCCATTCCATATAGCTTCACTATTATGGAATGGCCTGATCGATGTCTGGTAAAGCACTGCTAAACTTTTACATTTCGTGGGTTAAAGTAAAAGGCTTATATTTTACTTGGAAAAAAGTATTTAGGATGTCTGCTGACAAACAATCCACAGCGAAGCGAGGACGTTTGACAGCAGACATCCTAAATACGACTTATTTCATGAGACATCTTTTCCAGACCTAGTACTTCCACACAACACTCCCCATGCAATCTGCAGATATAATCCAACAACTCTGGCCGAGCCTGATCTGGCCTCTAATCCGCCTCATTTTCTTTATCTCCATCGGATTATTAGTCGCCAATTTTATCGAGTCCCTCAACTGGACAAGTAAAATAGCTATACTCGCACGCCCTCTAATCAGATTTGGTAACCTCTCAGAAACCGCTGGAGCCTCATTCTCCATGGCTTTATTTTCCGGGGTTTCCGCAAACACCATGCTCTCTGAAGCATACGAGAAGAAAACAATCTTAAAAAAGGAACTCATCCTCTCAAATCTATTCAATAGTTTACCAACCTATTTTCTTCACCTACCAACGGTCTTTTTCATCACTGCACCACTCATTAAGGGCGCAGCAATCATCTACGTTGGTCTCACCTTTGGAGCAGCCATCTTCCGTACTGTTACCATTGTTATCCTGAGCAGATTTCTTCTTCCGGTCCCCTCAAAACCAACAAGACAACAGGCAAAAGCAGATGAACCAGAAAACACAAAAATTGATTGGAAAAAGGCATTCAATACAAGCTGGAAACGATACAAAAAACGAATTCGGAAAATAATTCGTTTTACCGTCCCCATCTATATTCTCATTTTTCTGATGCACCGTATGGGTCTATTTGAGGTCCTGGAATCAGGAATGGCGAACTACCTCTCTTTTCTGCCCTGGCTGACTCCTCAATCCATGGGAATCATCGTACTTCATATCAGTGCAGAATTTACAGCAGGACTTGCAGTTGCCGGGGCATTATTACAGGAAGGAAGTATGGATTACAGGGAAGTTGTACTGGCTTTACTGGTAGGAAATGTTCTCTCATCACCGGTAAGGGCAATTCGACATCAGTTTCCATTTTATGCAGGAATTTTTCAACCGAAACTAGCTGCAGAGCTTATCGTTTACAATCAACTCTTTCGTATTAGCAGCCTCATTCTTATGGGAGCCATCTACTTTCTAGTTACTCTGTAAAGAAACAATCAACGAATAATCAGATCGTGTAATTCGTTCACATCCTCATCCTGTATCGGAAATTCTTTTTCAAGAATGTCTCCAATCATAGTAACGGCTTCACATAACGCTGAACACTGCTTTTTACTCCGAATCCCTTCGGTAATGATGCTAACTGCATCCTGCCACCTCTCCTGTGGGATGCGATCATTGATACCACTATCAGCAATTATCCAGGCACGATGTTCAAAAAGTGAAATATAAATCAGGATGCCATTTTCATCCTTTGTTTTATATAATTTCTCCGTAAAAAAAGCTGTAAATGCAGCGTTCTTAACTTCTTCGTTCATCTCACTACTGAAGAGAAAGAAACGTTTAAGCCTCGGAAAGATTTTTATCAAGAGATTAACAATAAGAAAAATGGGTATGAACAGTGCAAGAAACACCCACAGGTTACTTGATTCAAGCCAGAATTGTCCTGCGAGCAGAGGAGTTACGACAAGTGCAACAAGAGATGCAACAAGAGCCCCACCTCTTACAGCAGCAAGAGGGTACGAATGGCTTTCGCAAACCAGCATGGGAACCAGTTCGCCTGAAGTCTTTAACTCTGCTCGGTGTACAGCATCGCACACCTGCTTCTGTTCTTCAGTACTGAAAAATTGTTGCGCCATATTTTTATTTTTCATCGCTACCATCCTCCAGACGCACCACCGCCACCAAAACCTCCGCCACCACCACCGAATCCTCCTCCAAACCCGCCAGATGAGCGACCAAAACCGCCGCCTCCCGTATAAAATCCTCCTCCACTGGTCGTTGTAAAAGAACTTACGAACAAGCCCGCAAGAGCACCGACTGGAATCAGCATCAACAGCATCATTCCAAGTTGAGGAAAAAATAAAAATCCTAGTACAGGTGATGCTACACCACCAACAGCGGCCGCTGCAGTCTGTTTTTTATGTAATGCCCTGGCAATAAACGAAAAGAGAAATATCAGCATAAAAATTAAACCTGCCGGATCTTCTGCACCTTCCTTTGATGATGTTGAATTACCTGCGACAAACTCCCCTCGAACAGCATCCACCATGGCCATAACACCGTCATTGATACCTTGATCAAAATTTCCTTCTTTGAAACGTGGGACAATTACTCCACTGATTATTCTTCCGGCAGTAAGGTCCGTTAAGCTTCCTTCAAGACCGTAACCAACTTCAATTCGTAATTTACGATCATCCCGAACAATCAACAACAAAGCTCCATTATCAGTGCCTTTCTGACCAATCTTCCATTTCTCAACAACACGCATTGAATATTCTTCAAGTACTTCACCATCAAGAGAAGGTATCGTAAGCACAACGATTTGTGTTGAATCAGTTGACTCAAAATTCGTGAGCAAGGCCTCAAGGCCAGCTTTTGTCTGCCCAGAAAGCATCTGCGCCTGATCGTTAACCCGATCTTTCAGAGAAGGAACATTTAAGGCAGCAAGGGGAGCTGCAAAGCATAAAAACAATCCTAAAATCAAAAAAACAGGAAGAATCTTTATCCTGAATAGTTTCAAGGAAAATTCCATTGTTTAAAATGTTACCTTAGGAGCTGCTTTAGCACCCTCTTCAGCTTTAAAATATTCTTTACGATCAAGCTGAAGGAGGAATTTATTCGTTAAACTTGCTGGAAATTGACGAATTGAACCGTTAAAACTTGAAACAGCCGTATTATACCGTTGCCGTGCAACACTGATACGATTCTCAGTACCCTCGAGTTGATTCTGCAGATCAAGAAAATTCTGATTAGCCTTCAAATCAGGATAGCGTTCAACCACCACCATAAGTTTAGAAAGAGCAGAACTAAGCCCTCCCTGTGCAGCCTGAAATTGCTGCATGGCTGCAGGGTTCGTCAAATCTTTTGCTGATACCTGTACAGAGCTGGCCTTTGATCGTGCGTCAATCACGGCCTCCAGTGTCTCCTGTTCATGTTTTGCGTAGCCCTTAACTGTTTCCACGAGATTTGGTATCAAATCTGCACGTCGCTGCAGGGTGGATTCCACATCGGCCCAGGCCTTAAAAACGCCCTCTTCCTCTACCTGTAGACTATTATAGCCACAGCCAGACATTACAACCGTAAGTAAAGCAACCACAAACAACAAAGCAATTCGTTTCATAACAGCTCCATTTTCATATGAATTTTCTTTTATTTTTACAAACAATCAACTACTTACCAGTCTAGCAGGTGAAGCGATTCATTTCCAGAACAATTCACAGTAAAAGCAGCATCTATTTAAGAGTATAATTGTTTGTATTTGATCAGTAAGTTATGATAACAATAAAAGTTCCTCTTTTCACCTGAGTAATTGACAAATCTTTTTATTCATCATTATACTATCCATCTAAAATGTACCTTTTCCTCATCATTCACAGGATGCCACCCATGTGTATACTGCCTAAATGTTTACCAAAGACTTCATTCAACATCTGTCTCTTGCTTATTCTTTCAGGGATATTTTTTCTACCATCCTTCTCATCAGCAGAAGAAATCACGATTCCAGATGAACTGCAACAGTGGGTCCCCTGGGTTCTCTATGACCAGGAAGA
>DAOVZA010000230.1 GCA_030635405.1 Desulfocapsa sp. | reverse complement strand
TGTATCCACCTTTTTCTGCCATGGCCGAATTCCAGGAAATTTCCTTCACTTCTTTTTCAACCACTTCTCCAGTGGCTAAAGAATAGACTATCTGACTGTCTGCTTTAATAACAGCAAGCTCCAGATCATCAAGAAAAACAATTTGGTTAGTGTAAGGAAGAAGCGGAGGTACATCGGAGGCCATAAAGCCACCTTCTTCCTCATGAACGCCAATTACAAGAGGACAGTGATTTCTTGCTGCAATGAGAGTGTCGGGCATCCCTGTCCAGAGAACGCCAAGTGCGTAGGAACCTTCGACTCGCGCAAGAGCACTTGTTACTGCAGCTTTAAGATCATCATCAAGATATTCTTCTATAAGGTGAACCAACACTTCCGTATCAGTTTCAGAAGCAAAGACGTGCCCTTTTTCGAGAAGCTCTGTCCGCAGGGAATGATAATTTTCGATAATACCGTTATGAACGATCACTAACTCCCCGCTGCAATCACTATGCGGATGAGCGTTCTCCGTGGTGGGAGCACCATGAGTTGCCCATCTCGTATGACCAAGGCCAATATGTGAAGGAGCACCAAGTGCCTCTTCCATTATATTTTCAAGATTCTGAAGCTTTCCCTCACTTCGATACTTTATCAGTTCACCATCCTGATAATACACGATACCAGCAGAATCATAGCCCCTGTATTCCAACCGTTTCAAGCCACCTAAGACAACGGGGACCAGACGTCTCTTCCCGACATAACCGACAATTCCACACATATATAGTACCTCGTTTTATCCCTTTCAAAAGGTGCGATTCTATTCTTTTTAAGATAATCAGCTTAGCAGAATAACATGCCATTTTTTATTATTGCGAGTTTTTTCTTGTTCGTAATTAAAAAATGAGTATTTTTATAGAGGATACATTAAAAATATCGTTCAAAATTCCTAATAACATTAACACTTATAAAAAACACCATGGACAACAGACAACGACTCAAAGAAATCCTCCTCGAGAAATCATACCGTAAAGGTGATTTCACTCTCACATCCGGAAAAACATCTGACTTTTATATTGATGTGAAACAAACTTCACTTTCGGCCGAGGGAAGCTACCTCTGCGGTAAACTAATTCTGGAGCTTATGCTGGGAGCTGACAATCCCATCCAGGCAGTCGGTGGAATGACACTTGGCGCAGATCCGTTAGTCTCAGCGGTATCCGTTGTCAGTCACCTTGAAGACCATCCGGTCCCAGCCTTTATCGTTCGTAAAGAAGCAAAGGGCCACGGTACCGGAAACTATATTGAAGGACTCAGCAACATGCCTGAGGGATGCACAGTCACCCTCCTTGAAGATGTTGTAACAACCGGCGGCACTCTCATTAAAGTTATCAAACGTGTAGAAGATGCAGGTTTTGTTGTGGGCCAGGTTATCACGGTTGTTGAACGTCAGGAAGGCGGTACAGACGTTCTTGCCGATGCCGGTTACAAGCTTGAAGCGATCTTCACTCGTGAACAACTTCTGAGTTAATTTATGAAATGTCGAAAATGTTCAGAGAAACTTGAAGTTCTTCGCCAGTGTCGACGTATTCGCCTGCGTTGCACAGGATGCAAACATGAATATCAAATCCATGAAGTAGCCAGCGACCTCGACGACGAAACAGAAGCAATATTAGAACGTTACACTGTACTCATATACGACTGAACTTTTCAGATGGTACCTGTATTTAAACTGAACATTTTCTGCATCGAAATATAATTGTACCGAACTTTTTCGATAATCAAAAAGAGACATAAGGGAATAGACGCCCCTATCGATAGTAATAAACTTGTAAAATACTAAAATGAATGCAATACTGAATCAAAAGTGTATCTGACTAAGAAAAAAACACCGTCCCTTACATCAAGACCGGTAACAATGTTTAACAATCGATAACATGGTATGAAAGTACAAAAAGCGTTTGTGAAGGCAAATGATATAGCTTCAATCCGTTGCCCCTATTGCTCATTCGTTAAGGATGTTGTCGTTAGTAAGTTCCGCAACAGCAAGCATAATATCAAAACTCATTGCAAGTGTGGCAAAGACTTCCTGATTTCACTCGACTTCCGTCAACACTATCGCAAGCCTACACAATTAGACGGTACATACACTCTGTTTAGTTCGCCATCATCCAACAGCGATCAAGCCCGTCAACACAACCGAAAGTCTACACAACTAAATGGTACATACACCGTTGTTGATTCACCAACACATGGTAGTGGTCAAGTTCAAATCAACAATATTTCACACGGTGGTCTTGCCTTTTCCGTTTCCGGTATTCACAACTTAACCGTTGGTCTACATGCAATCATTAAATTTAATCTCAATGATAAAAAACAGACTGAGCTTACCAAAAAAGTAGTCATTAAAAGTGTCTATGAGAATAATATCGGATGTGAGTTTTTAGACCAAAGTGTAATTGGTAAAGATCTGGGATTTTTCCTGCGACCATAGAAGCCATCAGTTCTGAATAATTTTCCCCATCATACTCTGCGCTTTTTCTAAAAAAGGTGCCAACGTTTTAATATTGATTGCACTAGCCACAACACCTTCACGTGCGACATCTGCCAGTAATATTTCATCATCTTTAACCTGATCGGCCTTATTGAAAAGCTTTAAGCAAGGTATGCCATTTAGATCAAGCTCACGCAATAAATCATCAACAACCTTCATCTGATCACGAAAACAGGGATTCGAAAGATCGATCACATGAACAAGAAGATCAGCCTCTTCGAGTTCTTCAAGAGTGGCCTTAAAAGCCTGAAGCAGTTCGGCAGGCAGCTGTTTTATAAAGCCAACTGTATCGGTTATGACCACTTCCATATCTCGTGGGAAGCGGAGGCGACGACTGGTGGGATCAAGGGTGGCAAAAAGTTTATCTTCAGCCACAATATCACTTTGAGTCAATGTGTTGAGCAGCGTGGATTTACCAGAGTTGGTATAGCCCACAAGTGAAAGAACCGGCAGATCCTTCTTTCTGCGTCTTGATCTTCTCCTGTAACGCTCTTCACTCACTTTCTTGAGTTCTTTAGCAAGCCTTGCAAGACGATCATTGATACGACGTTTGTCAATTTCAAGCTTTGTTTCTCCTGGCCCCCTCGCACCAATTCCACCCGTTAAACGAGAGAGTGCATCGTCACGGGAAGAAAGCCTTGGCAGCATATACTTTAACTGGGCCATTTCCACCTGTAGCTTTCCTTCACGACTAAGCGCTCTATGGGCAAAAATATCAAGAATCAGTTGAGTTCTGTCGATTACACGCAGATCAGTATAATCTGTGATGGAACGAATCTGGGAAGGGTTTAACTCCTGATCAAAGATAAGAAGATTAGCATTTAACTGCAGAGCCTGAATCATAATATCTGCAAGTTTTCCCTTACCAAGAATAAAGCGGGGATTGATTTTCCTTTTCTGCTGCAGAACCTCACCGAGTACAACCACATCATCTGATCGTGAAAGTTCTGATAATTCACGCATGGATTCGTTGGCACTAATCTTAGAGAGACTACTGACACTCACCAAGATTGCACGATCCTGACCGCTGTCAATCTCTTTTGAAGATGTTTTTCTGGTGAATTCTCCTTCAAGTGCATGGATAAATTCTTCAAAAGAATCTTCTTGGTTTGCTGGATGAACAGGAGGAAGAAAGGCCCAGTTTTTACCGTCCTTAGAATCAGGAAGGAGATGGACCGAATACAGTTTTTCAGGTAGGCCGTCCTTGGCAACCTTTACAACGGAAAGCATATCGAGTCGCAAAAAGAGAAGATCCATCAGATCTTCATCGCTGATTTTCTCTCCAGCAAGATGCGTATGGACAAGGCGCAAACCTTTAAGGCGACCTCGGCTACGAATATGGGACAGTTGAGGAATCATAATCCCTCTGTAATCTCCGACAATCACAGCCTCAACTTTTCCAGAACGCTGCAAAAGCAGACCAATTTGCCTGTTCAGGTCAAAGGAGAGCTGACAAAGCAGGCGGGCCACCTCAGGAGCTATCACATCATCCCTGTTCCCCCGCTTGCCGCCAAGACGTTCCAGCATTTTTAGCTGGTTCTTCTTTAGGCCTGAGGTGTTTCCAGTTACAAGAGCCATGGACTACCCTTTTGAAGTTTGGTTTGGGTAAGTATCTTCACACACATTAACTTTTCAGATACTGTTCCATAGCATTGGCTATGGTCTCAAATACCTTACGGAAAACCTTCTCATCACGTTCAAGAAGAGTCACACGAAAGCCCTGCAAATCAGTGGCAAACGATGTTAAAGGAACGACACAAACACCCGTTGCACCTAAGAGATAATAGACGAACCGTTTATCAAATGAAGTCCCCTCAGGACTCACCAGCTGTTCAACCATCTCTTTAACTTCTTTATTATCGATGTTCAAAGTCTGGTCATGAGTCAGGAGACCATTTTCAAAACAGACACTCATATAAAAGGCACCGTTGGGTCGATTCACCAATACTCCTTTCACTTCTTTCAGACAGTCATAGGCAATATTTGAAAACTTTT
>DAOVZA010000385.1 GCA_030635405.1 Desulfocapsa sp. | reverse complement strand
TTCCTCAAGATAGACAACAAAATGTGGCAATATGTGCCACGTATCGAAAAAATAATTAAGATTCCTTCATCTATGATGATGCAGAGTTGGATGGGCAGCGACTTTAGCAATGATGATCTGGTGAAAGAAAGCTCTCTATCCGATGATTATACGCCTACGTTGATTTCAGAAACAGAATCAGAGTACCATGTTAAATTACATCCAAAGGCTGACGCTGCGGTTGTTTGGGGTGAAATTCAAATGACTGTTTCTAAACAGTATTATCTTCCAGTGAAGGTATCTTATTTTGATGAAGATGGTGTGTTGATAAGAGAGCTTGAATACACAAATGTGAAAGCGTTTGGGGATTGTTTTTACCCGTCAAAATGGATTATGACTCCAAAAACGGCAGATAAGAAGGGACGGGAAACTTTAATAATTGTATCCAATGCAGTTTTTGACAGTGAAATAGATGATGGCTATTTTAGTAAAAGAGCCTTGAAACGATTTTCTAAATAGTTGTGAGTTCAGTCCTATGATGCTCATCCACATTGCACTTAGAAATATCTTTGCTTATAAGAAACGCTCAGTAATTACCCTGTTGCTTGGGGCTGTCAGCACTGCTCTTCTTGTTTTTTCAACGGCATGGATGGATGGTTCCCATCAACAGATGATCAAAAATGCTGTGGAAATCTACTCTGGATACATTCAGGTTACCGGGGCTGAATTTCGAGAAAGCCCTAGCTATGAGCACCTTCTTTTTGATGTTGAAAAGTTACAGAAAGAAGTTGAATCCATTACAGGTGTAGAACTGTTCAGCACACGTTTTGAAGCCTTCGTTCTTTTTTCTGCTGGGGAAAAGGCCGTTGGAGGTATGCTCACAGGGATCGAACCTGAAAAAGAAGTCAGCATATCACGTCTTCATCAGTCACTTAAAGAGGGGGCTTATCTTAGTTGCAGCGATACAAATAAACTCTATATAGGCAATGAACTTGCCAGTCGCCTTAAAGTGACGATTGGAGATGAACTGGCCTTTATAGGCAGTGGTGCAGATTATTCCTTTGCTGCTGATAAGTTAATAGTGAAGGGTATTTTTCAAACAGGTCTTTTTGAATTTGATGCCAGTAGTGCGTTTCTTTCTAAATCCTATTTTGATTTGATCATGGCCTCTGATAATCTGGCAACCCATGCAGTTGTACTACCTGTTGATTCAGTCCAGTCAGAACAGATAGCCAAAGATATAGAAAATAAAATTGGTGGTGAGTTCCAGTCGGCTAGTTGGCAGCAAACCATGGCACCACTGGTTAAGTCCATGAAACTTGATTCCGCATTCGGTTATATTACCCTTGCTATAATATTCATCGCAATTTTCTTTGTGGTGATGATCTATACCCTGCTTGCAGTCTATGCAAGATTAAGAGAAATCGGCATAATGCGTGCAATTGGTACAACTCCAAAACAGATTCTCATAATCCTTCTTTTAGAGTCATCCATCCTTGGTATTATCAGCGTCTGTATCGGTGGTTTAATCGGAGCCGTATTTGCCTATTATTTTAATATCCATCCAATGGTGTTCTCCGGGATGGAGGAGCAGTTCAAACAGTATGGACTTGCTGTGTCAGCAATCCCCACAGCGTTTGAACCAGTAACCATAGTTCGTGATATGCTGGTGATGCTTTTTTTAATTGTATCGTCAACTCTTTATCCGATAATCAAAGTCAATCGTTATCAACCCATTGAGGCCATTCATCATGTATAGAATGGTATTAAGAATGGCATGGGCCTCACTTACGCGTAGGGTTACACGATCCCTGATGGTTATTTTGATGATATGTGTCAGTCTTTGGGGACTACTTGTAATGCAGGGCATTTATGATGGAATGACCGAGCAGATGATTGCTAACGCCATTCGTAGTGATTCAGGGCATATTTCAATAGTAGGACATGGCTATCGACTTGACCCTGCACTGGATAAGCGGATTAAAGAAAAAGATGTGACTTCTCAAAAGATTTCTCAGTTATTTGATGGTAATTCAAGTGTAAACAGCTGGGTAGAGCGTTTTGATCAGCAAGGGTTGATTGCCACCGCACATTATTCAAGAAATACTGTGATAACAGGTATTGATCCGGAACGTGAAAAACTTCACGGCAACCTGCAGAAACATCTGGTGCAGGGTGAATATAATTTTGGCTCAAAAGGAAGGGGGGCAATCATAGGTTTTAAACTTGCCGAAAAGCTTAAGGTCTCTGTGGGAAAGAAAATTATCTTGTCAGCTCAGGATATAAACACAGAAGTGACCTCAATTGCCCTGCGTGTTACAGGTCTTCTAAAAACAAATAATTTAGTTCTCGATGAAACAGCTGTATTTATAGACATCGGGAAGGCTAGAGAATTTTTAGGAGTAGAAAATGGTGTTACTCGTATCTCCATAATGCTTAACGATGAGGAAAACATTGCAGAATTACAAAACAAATTAAAAAGAGCCCTGCCAACTCTTGATATCCTCAGATGGGATGAAATGTATCCTGCCCTAATGCAGTCTCGAGTCATTATGAAGGGATTCAGCCTGGTTGTTTCCCTGATGATTTTTGGAATAACAGGTTTAGGAATATTTGGTGTGATGCTTGTATCTGTTCTTGAACGTATCAGGGAATTTGGAATAATGATTGCCATTGGTACAGGTTTTGGCCAAATT
Source organism: Desulfocapsa sp. (assembly GCA_030635405.1). The sequence goes on along the minus strand of DAOVZA010000385.1, from coordinate 198 downwards.
CGTATGATGATCCTGATAGAATCGCTGGTTCTAGGCGTCACAGGTTTTATTGCAGGCACTTTTTGTGGCGGACTGAGTCTTTTATATTTTAAAACATATGGCCTTGATTTAACACTATTCAGTGAAGCTTTTGAAGAATTTGGCATGGACGCCGTAACCTATGCTTTGATTCGCCCTGGTTATTTTAGCACTGCCTTT
>DAOVZA010000314.1 GCA_030635405.1 Desulfocapsa sp. | reverse complement strand
GCAAGCTTCTGAACTCGTATTTCGATGCCCCTGTCCTTCGCAACATCCCTCATATTCAGTGCCCTGAGTCACCCGTCGCTGATTTCAAGAAACTTAGTGGTGAGATAAAGGTTTCGTTCAAGATTAGAGGCGTCAACTATATTGATAACTACATCCGGCCGATGATCTGTGAGGAAATCACGGGTAACAACTTCTTCAACGGAATAAGCAGTCAGTGAATAGGTTCCAGGCAGATCTGTAATGGAAACTTCCTGCTCAGCGTGTTTAAAAAAGCCTTCTTTATGGTCTACGGTGATTCCGGGATAGTTGCCTACCTGTTGTCTTGCTCCCGTGAGATGATTAAAGAGGGTGGTCTTACCGGCATTAGGATTACCGGCAAGTGCCATGGTGACGGATTGCTTACTCATTTATCTGAACTCATACGAATTTATATGTTATTATTTTTTTTGCTGTCACAATGGGATATCGAGCAATTTCCACAACATCCTCCACAGGAAATGTCCTGTTTAGGATCCATTGCCTGACGGAAAGTATGGTATACTTTTTTACCAATAAAAAAAAGTGCAAGAGCGACGATTATTCCTGTTATTATTGTTTGCCACATAAAACACCTCATAGTTAGGGGAGACTAATTCGTTTCCCCTAAAAAAAGACAGTACTTATAATGCTACTGTCTGCGTTCATTTCTTAAACAGATTTGACTATAATGTTATTACTTGTCGTTTTATCAAGGCTAAGAGTACCACCATGAATTTTCAAAAGACATTGGGAGTTGCCCTGAGGACAGATGAGTTCTGCTTCCTGCCCAGGTAATACACCAAGTGAAGCCATTCTGGCACAGAGTTTTCGGTCGCCGTTGACCTTACAGATTTTCAATTTACCAACAGGACAATCACCAGAAAGTGGTCCATGGTGGTTGTTACATTGGTCACCTTTGGTACATTGGCGTATCTTTTGAGCAAGGCAACTGCATTTTTTATTGAAAGCTTTAAAAGGCATTTCTTTCTCCATAGAAGACCATGTTTAGGTACACCAAACTTTATGTCATGTCAACAATATTATCAAGGGGGTTAGCCCATTTTGATAGCAAAAAAATGTGGTATTATAAAATAAAATTGGCTTCTTATGCCGATCATGAATATTTATAACTGATATCACATTTCCTTAAAATTCTAAGAGTAGAAAACATGACCAGTGATCATTCCCAAAAAAAATTGGGTGAATCAAAGAAACGAGCTATTATTTCTATATTTTTAAACCTCTTTCTAGCCATTGCAAAGGGCGTTGCCGGAGTATTGTCAGGGTCTGCTGCGCTTCTTGGCGATGCCATAAATTCAGCAACAGACGTCTTTTCTTCAACGGCAGTTTTTGTAGGTATCTGGGTGGCTGGAAGGGAGCATCCATCTTTCCCTTATGGTTTATATAAAGCAGAGACTGTTGCTGCATTAGGTACTTCAGTTGCGGTAATCCTTGTTGGATATGAATTAGGGCGTCAGGCATTTTTTGGACTCCCAAGTCACCCTAATGTTTCCATTGCTTTACCCGTTGCTACCATATCTTTTATGATTGCACTTGGTTTTGGAACGATTCAGCTTCGTGCCGGAAAAAGACTCAATTCCCCAGCATTGATTGCAGATGCTAAAGATTATCTTGCTGATTCATTATCAACTGGAGTAGTTCTCGTAAGTTTGGTAGCTGCAGCTTTTGGCTTTAATGTCGATAGGTTGGCTGCTGGGGTCGTTGCAATATTCGTCTTTTTTGCAGGTGGACAATTATTTGTCGGAGCTTTAAAAGAACTTCTCGATGCCTCAATTGATAGAGAAACAGAAAGGGAGATCATAAAATTTGTAGAAGAGTATCCACGAATCGGAAGAGTAAAAAGATGTTTTAGTAGAAATGCTGGTGGCCGTTTCCTTATTGATATGGATGTTGAGTTGCCGACACCATCGCATAAAATAGCTGATCTTGTTGCAGATCGCCTTGAAGAAGAGCTGCTTGTTGAATTTCCAGGTCTTGTTATGGCTCGTATCCGTCCCCATTTTGCACCTGGTGAGTTTATACGAAGGGTGATTCCTGTCGAGAGTCCTGAAGGGGAGTTAAGTACCCAGCACCTTGCTTCAGCGCCCTGGTTTCTTGTCGAAACAATGAAAAGTGATTCAAGAGACGTTAAAAAACGACAATTTGTTGAAAATCGCTACAAGTCGGCTCCTAAGAAAAAAGGGTTACTGGTTGGAAGATGGCTTTTGAAATTAAAGCCAGATGAGGTTGTGGCGGAGGAAAGCGAAAGTGTCGCTCTTGTCCTACTGAAAGAAGCTGGTGTCGAAATTATTCAGCCTTCGTCACTTACATCGACAACGATATAATCGGCTTCATCATTACGAAGAGTTAGTGTACCACCCATTACCCGGAGTGCAACGGGGTCATATAGTGGAGCACGACCCTGAATGGTAATCTCTGTTCCTGGGACTAATCCCATTTCCCTGATTCTTCTTCCGAGTTCACCACCTACTTTCACGGCTTTGATTATTCCTGACTGATTGACTGCCATATTTCTAAGATTAATATCTGCCATTTCTTATTAGGTCCCTGGTGATCGTATGCGAAATTTAGGAATAAAGGTATTTAAACATATGTTAGTTTGATCTGGAGTGCGATGAGATAGAACAGGGTCGTTTATAAACAGTAAGGAGTATTTTTTCAATACCATTTTCTGTCATGCGTTCTATTTGTTTTGTACTGATTTTAAGTGGTTTTATTCCAATTTTCTATTTCTTCCATTTCTTTTTCATAGCATTCAGGGCAGATTCCATGGCTAAACTCAGCCTCTGAATTTTCTCTTATATAGCATTCAACCTGGTTCCAGTAGCCTTTGTCGTCTCTAATTTTTTTGCAGGAGGCACATATAGGAATTATCCCACTGAGAAGCTTTACTTTGGCCAGTGCATCCTGAAGTTCTTTTATCAGTGTTTCTCGTTCTAGTTCGCTCGTTTTTTGTTGTGTAATATCCCTTCCTACATAAATCGATCCTAATAGTGTACCGTCGTCGTGAAAGCAAGGAGAGCAAGTGACAAGCATCGGGAACCCTATATAGGAATAGTCGACTTCTTCACTGACACTTCGATTCTCTTTTATGGCACGAAGATGTGGACAGGTTTTGCATGGCTCCTCTTTATTATGCAGAACCCTGTAACAATTTTGTCCAAGTAGTTCTTCCGGGTCTTTGTCAAGAAAATCAGCCATTGTTTTGTTAACCCTGACATATCGCATTTTTGTATCGAGTACAGCTATGAAGTCAGGGATGGTATCGAAGGTATTGGACCATTGTCTTGCAACAAATTCCAATTCTATATTGATTTTTTCACGCTCTGTTATTTTTAGTTCCAGGGCCTTATTAATGAAATCTTTTTCAGCTGTTCTTTTTTGCACCATCTCTTCCAGATGATGCATATAGGATTGGATCTCTTTTTCATGACGTTTTTGTCGACTGATATCTCGAACAAGAACAAGAGTACAGTCTTCGTTTTCGTTTTTTACAGGGATCAATTTGAAGCGAAGAAAACGGCCATTG
>DAOVZA010000327.1 GCA_030635405.1 Desulfocapsa sp. | reverse complement strand
TCTTCTTTTGTAAGTGTTTCAGGAAGCTCACCCGATTCAGCAATAGTTTCTCCATTCTCCAGAACAATACGGATGTAGGAAACACTCTCCTCTTTAGATGTCTCTTCAACCAGTGTTTTTAAAGGATCGGTACCACTCATGTGATGCATCATTGAGGTTCGGGCACCAGCTTCAAAGGATCTAATCAGGGTTAATCCCTGTTGCAGGAGAAAATTTTCAAGAAGCTGCTGCTCACGGCTCATATTACGAATGGTGGTTACTGCAAGGATGGTGGCAAGGAGAAAGCTTGCAAGCATAAGTGCCAGAGCTGGCCTTGAAAGCTTGAATGGTTGATTGGCAGAAGGGATCATAGGATCGTTTGTTGGTGTCTGCTAAGGAGTTATTGGGGGTGACTATGTTAAGATGTCGTCATATTTTATTTTAATAGTGTACCATAAAACAGGGTGAAAAGCCTTGTGATATTGGAATCACGACTTTTCACCCTGTGTATTGCTTACAACCTGTTACTTTCGGAAAGAGTTTGATCTATTTTGCATTGAAGGCTGCAAGACGTTTGGTCTGCAGTTCCTGACGCATGGTGTAGATCTCTTTCTGTTTGGCATCAAGTTCACCCTGAGTCATAGCAGGATTGCGAAGTGCTTCTCTGTAAGAAAAGTGGTTGTCATGAAGTTGTTTGCGAAGCTCAGCCGTTGAGTCAAGAAACTGATTTCTTTTTTCAACTAACTCAGGATTCATCATTGCGCCGCCACCGTTCATTCCACGTTGGCCCTGCATCATGCCCTGTTGTTGTCCCATGCCTCTGCCACGGTTGTTTTGGAAACAATTCTGACCATTATGTCCTCTCATGCCTTTTCCGTATGCATTGCCTTTGTGGTGACGTCCTTGTCCGTTAAACATATGGTGTCCGTTTCCAGATCCCTGGCCATTAGCAATGCCCTGACCATTACCCTGTCCATTTCGTTGTCCCATGCCCATGCCATTTCCAAATCCTTGACCGTTCATCATGCCGTATCCCTGTCCATTTGTTACTGGAGGAGTCTCGGCGGGAGTGGTTGCGGCTGTAGCTAATGCAACGCCTGCGATAAGTGAAAGGGCCATAGCTGCTGTTGTGATGTTTGTTTTAATTGTCATTGTGTTCTCCTTGTGTTGGTTATTGTTTGTTGAAACTCTTGTCATCAACTGTGCCTTTTACATAGCATATGGCGTGCCAGAATTTTTTCAAAATGGTTCTGTATGTGGTAACTTGCTGTTATTAAGCGATTAAGTGGCTATGGACGTTTGGCTTGGCTGTGGACACTTTGAGGCAGATGTCTAATTCCTGTACACTTTAAGAAAGTGCTAAAAGCAAAAGTGTCTAAAAACTGGACAGTGAGAGAATTGGGAAGTGCTTAGATGTGAAAACAGGAGGGAAAGTATCCCATCTGCCTTCCAAAAATGAGTTGGAGGCAGATGAAATAAAGAAGATTGAAGCTTAATACTTAAATCGTGGATGGAGAATTTTTAGTTCTGATTCGGCCTTATGCCCAGTAATCATACTTCTAAGAGATCCTTTGATGGCGATGACGGACATATACAGATGGGTAAGATACATACTTAAAATGACAGCACCCAGGAGATTGTGGACAATTATTGATTTGCGTAAGTCGTCGATATTAAATTGAAAAGAGTAGAGGCGGTAGCCAGTGACTGCCATGACAACGCCGCCAAGAGTTGCCAGCCAGAACCACATCTTCTGTCCTGCATTGAATTTTCCGGCAGGAACCGGTTTGACTTTTTTACTCAGATAGCCACCCATTATAAAGAACCACTTTATGTCGTAGAGTGCGGGCAGCATGTCTTTAAACCAGAGTAGAAACATAAATATTGCCGAGATACCGGCACAGACAGAGCTTACCAGATGAACATTTCGCACCATGATACCAAATGTTCCGCCGCCCGTGAGTTTAGCAAAAATGGTGATCAGGCCAGTGATTACCAACAGGGTGAATGAGATTGCGGTACACCAGTGAACAATACGAACAAAGAGATTATAGCAGTAGACCTGTTTGCCACTGTGATCAAAAACCATGGGCCCAATTGCAATGTAGTGGAAAAAAAACACCACAGGAACAAGGGTTAAAATTAGAAGAAACAGCCGTGCAAACAGGTGCTGCTGGAGGTCTGTGAATAGCTGACCATACTGCTTCCAGTCATTTCCTGTGAAAACCTCATTAAAGCTCTGGTATGTGCCACTCAGCGGTTCGAGGCCTTGGTTTCCAGGAAGCTGACCCTGTGAATTGGCAATGGCTATACCAGCCATTGCCAAAAATAGAATGCAGCCCGGAAGAATTATTTTCTTCATAAGCGTCCTCGTAAGGAGTTGTAAAAGTATTATTCTTTTTTGTAGGCTTTGTTCCAGCCCCACGCATTAGCTCCCGAACCACGCTTAAAAGCCCGCTCTCGGTATACATCAGCAACTTCATCAGCATCACCAGCCATAAGTGCCTTGGTTGCACACATACCGGCACAAAGTGGAACCTTGCCTTCTGCAATCCGGTTCTGGCCGTAGAGTCTCAGCTCTTTGGCACTGAATGTTTCCGAAGGGCCACCGGCACAGAATGTACACTTGTCCATGGCACCTCGTGCTCCAAAAACCTGACCACTTGGAAATTGCGGGGCTCCAAAGGGGCAGGCCATAAAGCAGTAACCGCAACCAATGCAGGCATCCTTACTATGCAGAACAATGCCATCATCGCGCTGGTATATACAATCTACCGGACAGACTGCAATGCAAGGTGCATCTGAGCAGTGCATACAGGAAACCGAGATTGATTTCTCACCCGGTTTACCCTGTCCAATGGTAATAACACGGCGGCGATTTACACCCACCGGAATCTGATGACCTTCTTTGCAGGCCACAACGCAGCCGCTGCAGTCAATACAACGTTCAATATCACATAAAAATTTCATGCGTCCCATTTAGTTCTCCTCCTAAGCTCGGCTGATTTTACACAGGCCGTCTTTTGTTGCCTGAATCTGGGTGACAATATCATAGCCATAGTTGGTACAGACATTGGCTGAATCGCCAATCACATATGGAGCATGGCCTGGGGGATAGTCTCCAGCGATAGATTCGCCCATGAGAGTTCCTCCAAAATGATACGGCATGAAGATGGTATGTTCATCGACTCGTTCTGTAAAAAATGCCTTAACCTTGACCTTGCCGCCTTCAGGTGACTCGATCCAGATCATTTCACCATCGCGAACTCCGAGGTTATTTCCGGTTCTTGGATTAACTTCAGCATACATTTCAGGCTGCAGCTCAGAGAGGTACTTATTGCTTCTGGTTTCAGCACCACCACCCATGTGTTCAACCATGCGTCCTGTGGTAAGGACGAATGGGAATTTTTTAGCAAGATCAGGACTCTGCTCG
>DAOVZA010000212.1 GCA_030635405.1 Desulfocapsa sp. | reverse complement strand
TCTTTGGCCTGAGCCTGACATCTCATCTGATCTTAGTATTGAAAAAAATAAAGAGAGTAAAAAGAAAGTCGCATTTGTGAAAGTATTTGAACCGTTCAACTGGGTTATTGGTGTTGGTATATATGTCCACGATGTCGAAAAAATGGTTCAACAGGAAATCATTGATAGATTCGATGATTTTCACTTTGGGAAAAAGGGATATATATTTAATCATACCTTTGAAGGCGTTTGCCTGAATCACATCAAAAAAGTAAATATTGGTAAGAATCGTTGGGAACTGACCAGCAAGGATGGATCAAAACCAATACAGGAAATATACCATACAGGAAGACAACCTGGAGGAGGATTTCTTGAGTATACGGCCACGATCAATCCAGATACCGGAAAACCTTCTCGAAAATTAAGTTATATGAAGTCCATGGAAGAATGGCAGTGGGTTGTCGGCACTGGAATATACCTTGATGAGATAGAGGAAAAGTTGTCGGCTCTAAGGGCAGTAAATCAAAGACGTATGTTAGAACGTCTTGGGATATCTCTGAGCCTTATAATGATAGCGTTTATTGTCAGTTATTTTGGTGCTGCTGTAATTGCCAGAAAACTGAATCATGAACTACTGGTCTTTATGGATTTTTTCACACGGGCAAGGACGGAACACATAAAGGTCGATCATGAAAAGTTGTATATAGATGAATTTAAAGACCTCGCAATAGATATAAACAAGATGCTCGAAGAACAGCAACTTGCCAAGGCTGCCAGTAAAGCAAAATCAGAATTTCTTTCCAATATGAGTCATGAAATTCGTACCCCGATGAATGGCATTATTGGCATGGTTCGTTTGGTACTAGATACGGAACTTACTTCTGAACAATACCGTTACCTTCAAAATATTAAACAATCATCTGATGGCCTCCTTGGTCTTCTCAATGACATCCTCGATTTTTCTAAAATTGAAGCCGGACAGTTATTAATAGAAAAGTATGATTTTGAGCTGCAGAAAGTGATGGATAATGTTCAATCCATAATGGAATTTGCTGCCAGTGAAAAAAATATTGCCTTGAATTTTGAAAAGAATGTGACTGACCTACCAGTTTGTATCAAAGGAGATGAACTCCGGTTACGTCAAATTCTTGTGAATCTGATTGGTAACAGTATTAAGTTTACTGATAAAGGATCTGTAACTGTTAAAATTGTGCCAGAAAATATGGATGACCAGCAGGTACAGCTTCATTTCATGGTTATTGATACTGGTATTGGTATTCCTGATGATAAGCAAGAACTTATTTTCGGCAGTTTCAATCAAGTAGATTCTTCGGTGAATCGTAAATATGGTGGAACGGGGCTTGGTCTTTCTATATGTAAGCAACTTGTTAATTTGATGGATGGTGAAATCTGGCTCGAGAACAACAAACCTCAAGGGGTTATTTTCCACTTCACCATTGTCTTTGATAAAAGTGTTTCAAATAGTAGTGTTAAACTCCAAAGTCAGATATCGCAGGCAGTTAAGAAACTCAATATCCTTCTGGTTGATGATAATTATATAAATTGTGAAGTTGCTAGATGTATACTGGAAAACGATGGTCATCATGTAAAGGTTGTATCAGATGGCCTAGAAGCTCTGGAAGAAGTCGTAGAACAATCATTTGATTTGATTCTGATGGACATTCAAATGCCAGTGATGGATGGTTTAACAGCTAGTAGTATTATTCGAGATAGTGAGAGGAGTGCTGACCTGAAACAATTTGATTTAGACCCCTCTTTATCGGAAAAGCTTATTCAACAATGCAAAGGGAAAAATGTCCCCATTATTGCAATGACTGCCAATGCCATGCAGGGCGACAAGGAAAAATGCCTGGAATCTGGAATGAATAACTATCTGGCAAAACCCTTCGAACCTGAACAAATTAGAGCTGTGATTGCAGAGACTATTTGATCCTGTTTGTTGTTATTTTTCTTCTCAATTGTAACGGAACACCATTTAACTGTATTGAAAAAACATAAAATCAATATGTCTAAAAAATATTCAATTGAGATAACTGATGATATAGTTTGGACTACTTTCAATAGTTCTTCAAATATCAGTGATATAAAAAAGGCCATTGATGAAGTGTCTCTACTGGAATACTCATATCTTAAGTTATGGGATTTTACCCCTGGCTTTGATCTGGAAAATAGTGAGGTTATTGAACTTGCAGAGTATGCAAAGAAGAAAATATTGGGGCCATTAAGGTCCGCAATGGTATCACCAACTGATGTTGTCTTTGGCTTAATAAGAATGTATGAAGTTCACAGAGAAAACGATCAGCAGGACACAAGAGCTTTTCGCAATATTGAAGAAGCGGTCGAATGGTTAAAAAGCTAAATTAACAACCAGTGTCGAAATCTTGCATTCCTTCAAAAAAATAAATAACAAAGTTTTGGAGTTTGTTTTGGTGTTGATGGTAAATTAAAGAGTATTACTGAAGCGCTCGTATCCTTTCAAGTACAGGAGGATGGCTATAATGAAGAAAAACCATGGCCGGATGCGGTGTAAGATTTGAAAGGTTTGCAATTGATAACTTTTTAAGGCCATTTACAAGAGCTGCTCCATCACTTGGAGGCTTGGCTGCATAACGATCGGCCTGAAATTCATGTTTACGGGAAAGACTGTTAACAGCTATTCCAAGAAGCATGTTGAACGGTGAAAAAATAAAGGAAAAGAAGATCAATGCACCATAGATTGAGAGATTTTCCATTTGAAAGGCCGCAAATAGACTCTCATTTCCAATAAAGAGGGAAAGCAGGAAGAATAGCAGACCCGTATGACAGACGGAGATTGCCATCATCTTAAAGATGTGGCGATGTTTGTAATGTCCCATCTCGTGAGCAAGCACTGCAACAATCTCATCATCATCTAATTTTTCAAGCAGAGTATCGTAGAAAACTATCTTTCTGAACTTACCAAAACCTGTAAAGAATGCATTTAATTTAGTTGATCTTTTAGAGCCATCCATGGTGTAAATTCCCTGGATATTAAATGATTCGTTTTGAGCAAAGTCGAGTACTTTTTTCTTTAATGTCCCATCTTCAAGAGGTGTGAATTTGTTGAATAGGGGCATTATTAAAACGGGTGCGAGAAATTGCAGTAGAAAACTGAAAAGCGTCAGTCCAATCCAGCAGTATAACCATGCAAGAGAACCTGTTGTTTCAAAAAACCAGAGTATCAGATAGAGAATTGGTGTTCCGATAAGTAGAGCCAGGAAAGCCCCTTTAATAATATCGATACAGAAGGTTTTGATGGTGGTATTATTAAACCCAAACCGTTCTTCAATAACAAATGTTGAGTAGAAACTAAATGGAAGAGAAAGGATAGAACTGAGTAGAATAAGGGCAAACATATAGAGTATACCCGTTACAATTGCCCCCTGATTAAAGCTGCGAACAAAGATATCCACAGCATTGAATCCACCGGCTAATAGAAAAATAAGTAAGCTTACAATGCTGACAGTTGATTGTATAAAACCAAACTTGTCAGTAACTCTGGTGTAGTCTTGAGATTTACGGTATTTTTCCGCATTAATTATCTCCTGAAACTCACTTGGGACTGTATCCACCAAAGCCTTAATGTTCAGGCGGGATATAATCTGTTCCAGGAGGTAATTGCCAAGAAGGATTACAATTATAAAGAGTAACCAATTATTCATTTCTATAATTTAAGCACGTCTTCAACACGTTGAAGAGTGTCAGCTTTACTGAGAGTAAGTCTTACGATACATTCGGATTTGGCTAGCAAGTCATGTGGAACACCGCCATCAAGACTGAGGATATCTCCTTTAACCAGATGATGAACTTTTCCTTCAACACCAAAATCAAGAGTTCCTTCCACTAATTCAACTGTGATAGGATGAGGGGTCTGATGTTCTTTCATGAGTTGATCTTTAGTAAATACAATTCGTATCTCTTTGGAGGTCGCGGTTTCAAGTAAAACCGAGATTGCGACTCGCTTTTCATTATAGGTTACATCTTTTAAGATATTAGCAGAATTCATAAGGACTCCTTGGTTAATTGTGTCTTGTTGTGTGTTTGTCTAGAACCAGACATTGAGATGGAATAGTTCTTCGGTTAATACACCTTGTGGTATACAGACAGGTAATGTTTCTTCATCCAAAGTCAATGGACAATGTTCAGCTTATATCAAATCATCCTTCATGAATCATGTAAACATCGTAACGGCTATTTTTCATTTTGATAATATGGCTCGGTGATCTGTCATTTAATAGTGGCGCACCCTTTGGCCTTTTAACAACAACACGTTTTTTAGCATGAACAAGTGCCGTTTCTAAAAGTTGATCTGCGTCCATATCATCACCAACTAGTTCTCTGATAACCCTCATTTCGAGTTTGTTGAGTGCTGATTTGTTACTGTGAGGATACATTGGGTCAAGGTAGATGGTATCGGCTCTGTCATTTTTATCCATTTGGGTAAGGAGTGTAATAGTATCTCCATGGAGCAATGATAGATGGTTTTTTATGCTTGATTCAAGTTTATCGGATACCATCATACGTTCAAGTCCATCTTCAAGAAGGGATGCAAGAACCTGCGACCGTTCAATCATGATAACTTTACAGCCAAGCGATGCCAGAAGAAAGCTATCTTTGCCAAGGCCAGCCGTTGCATCAATAACAGAAGGGCGAATACCTGATTTAATACCAACTGCTCGTGCCAGTGATTGTTTTATACCACCACCGTGTCGTCTGCGATAGGTGAGTGCATCTGATAGGAAATCGATATGAAGGGTGGCAGGTGTCTTTG
>DAOVZA010000384.1 GCA_030635405.1 Desulfocapsa sp. | reverse complement strand
GTATACAGCTATAAATGGCCACGAGGCTGTAGACAAAATTCTCAATCAAAATATTAGTTTTTGTGCTGTTGTACTGGATGTTTCAATGCCTGAAATGGATGGTATTGAAGCTATGAATGCAATCAGGGACTTCGACCCTACGTTACCAATTTTATTGAGTAGTGGGTTTTCAGAAGGTAATCTTTCTTTTAAAGAAGGTGGTGAAGAGAAACCTAATGGTTTTCTAGGCAAACCATTTCAGCTATCTGATATGCGAAGTAGTCTTGAGAAATTATTGTCTTGATAGCATGTGGAGTTAAGAAACAAATATACCTTGGCATTGCTATATTAACTGTTTAGACCCCTTACCAAACTTAGGGTGACTGTGAATGGCAGATTTGATTGTGCTCTGCATTGATACTTTTCTGACCGAGTATGAACAACTATACTTAAGGCTAAAGCATAAAAGGTCTACTACTGAAAAATGCCATCCTTAAGAGTACGGGAGATATCCATCTTTCCTGCAAGTTCTCGATTATGAGTAACCATGATAGTTGCGAGTTGTAGTTCTTTGCACAGGTTTTGAATAAGTTCAAAGACAATATTACCTGATCTGTCATCCAGGTTTCCGGTTGGTTCATCGGCTAAGAGGAGGGATGGCTTCATGATCAGGGCGCGGGCAAGGGCAGTCCGTTGTTGTTCTCCACCTGAAAGTTCGTTTATCCTGTGATCGGTTCTCTGATCAAGTTCCACCTGCTTAAGTAAATCTGTCGCTGGTCCTTCCATTTCCTTTTTTGATTTCCCGGCAATGAGACCAGGCATCATAACGTTTTCAAGGGCTGTGAATTCAGGAAGCAGGTGATGGAATTGGAAAATAAAGCCAACTGATTTATTGCGAAAGTTGGAAAGAGACTTCTCGTTCATGGTGGTGAGGTTTTTCCCGTTAAAGAGAATTTTACCACTGTCGGGACTGTCAAGAGTTCCTAAAATTTGGAGCAAAGTCGTTTTTCCAGATCCCGATGCACCAACCACGGCCATCATCTCGCCCTTATCGATATTGAATTCAAGACCTTTAAGTATATCGATTTTTCCAGTGCCACTATGAAAACTTTTATAAAGATCTTTTGCTGAAAAAAGCATCTCTGATGTCATGAGAGTACCTCGGCAGGTTTCACTTTGGACGCCTTCCATGACGGATATATTGTAGCAGTAAGCGTTATCACCAGTGCGGAAACTGCAATGATGGTAACATCCATCGGCAGTACCTTAATGGGCAGAGTGTTCATGGGGTATACGTTGGAGGGGAGTTCAATAAACTGGTATCTGGACAAAATTTCGCAAAGTCCAAGTCCGCCGGCAACACCAAGAATTGTGCCAAGAACGCCTATAACCATTCCCTGATAAAAAAAGATTTTCATGATGGTTCCAGAGGTTGCCCCCATGGATTTCAGAATGGCGATATCTTTGTCCTTCTCCATAACAACCATGATCAGTGCTGAAACAATGTTCAGTGCTGCCACCAGGATAATGAGTGCTACGCAGATAAACATCCCAATCTTTTCCAGTTTAAAAGCTGCAAACAGGTTACGATTCATGGACATCCAGTCCTTGGCAACAAAAGAATCACCAAGCAATTTTACAATCTCTGTGCCAACCTCGTTTGCTTTGTTAAGAACCTTTTCTTTAACGGTGACTTCAATGCCGTGGACTATATCACCACTTTCAAGAAAATCCTGAACATCGGGAATATGCATATAGGCTATACTTGAATCATACTCATACATCCCGGACTCAAAAATACCGATTATACGACAGGTTTTAATCTTGGGGATAATACCCATGGGGGTAAGTGGTCCCGATGGTGAGATAAGACGAACCTTGCCGCCAACGGAGACATGAAGGTCCGAAGCCATTGCAATACCTAAAATGATTCCGGGTAGTCTGCTGTCTTTATCTTGGATGAGGTCATCAATACTTCCTGCCACCATCTGCTCAGGAAGCGCAATTACTCCTCTAGCAGTGGTTGGGTCTATTCCACGAAGAACCACTCCTGTGCCACCTCGTGGCCCGGAGAGTAATGTTTGTGTGTAAAGATAGGGAGTTGCTCCGGTGACATCTTTGACAGTGACCACTCTATCACGAGCCAGATCATATTCGGGGATAGTGCCACCAAGGCGTTGTACGATGATATGTGAGTTTATGCCAAGGATCTGGTCTCTGAGGCCATTTGTAAAGCCAGAATAGACAGCCAGCACAACAATGAGTGCCATAACACCCATGGTAATGCCGGCAACGGAGATAAACGAGATAAGTGAGATGAATTTCTGTTTATGCTGCGCCCGCAGATATCGCAGGCTAATAAACCACTCAAACACTCTTTTTCTTCTTCTTTTTCTTTTTTTGCTGTTGTTGAACTTCAGGTTTCAGATGTGGAAAGAGGATAACGTCTCGAATTGATGGCGAATCTGTGAGCAGCATAACGAGTCGATCAATACCAATTCCTTCTCCTGCGGCAGATGGCATTCCATATTCAAGGGCGCGGACATAATCTTCATCGAGTACAGAATGGATCTCGTCGTCATCTCCCTTTTCATCGATCTGTTTTTGAAAACGCTCTCGTTGATCAACCGGATCATTCAGCTCACTGAAAGCATTGGCTAGTTCTCGACCAGTAACAAAAAGTTCAAACCGGTCGGTAACATTTGGATCGTCTTCGTTTCTTCGAGCCAGTGGTGACACTTCAGTTGGGTAGGCTGTGATAAAGGTTGGGTCAATCAGCTTTTCTTCAACCAGGACTTTCAATGCTGCACGTGCCACTGCACAGGCGAGAGGGTTGCCGCCGAACGTGCTCCCGTGGTCGCCTGGTTTGAACACGCCCAGCACCTCCTTGTTGGACAGC
>DAOVZA010000029.1 GCA_030635405.1 Desulfocapsa sp. | reverse complement strand
TTTCTGTTTCTTAAAAAAAGCTTGCAGATGGTCAAGTAATTCTCCTTTGGGAAAGGGGGTGCAGCCCCAAAGTCTTCTTACCAGAGGTGGAAAAAATATTAGAATAAGCAATAAAAAGATAATAAATGATAAATACTCGCCCATTTCCGAGTGGAGGAATGTTTTTAGGCCTGGAAAGGGAAGCAATGCTAGCAGGTCATAGGAAAGTGAAAGCACAATCCAGGGTAGAACAATGGGCAGGTTTGCCTTGGTATTAAAGAGCAGGAAAGATCTGGTACTGTAACTACGGTCAAATATTATTTCATAGGCAGGTTTTGATTGGCGCCACATTAGAAGTAAAAAGAAAAAAAAGATGGCAAGCCCACCAATATTAACAAAGGAAGGAAAATGTCCGCTAAAGCTGAGTGGGCTCAGGTAATAATGGATGTCACAGGTAAAAAGAACAATCGAATAAAATAGCAGTGCCAAAAAAGAAAGACGTTTCTCTGCATTAAAATAGGCTCCAGATCCATTGCTATCCCCGCCTGAATAGAGACGTTTTGCCACGCGATCAAACAGGAAGAGCAGAGTTGAAAAGAGTGCCAGAGACGCAGGAAGTGGTAACAGAGGTGCTTCTGTGCCACTTGTCATCGTAAAGAGAAAGATGGCCACAAGAAAGAAAAGTAGATTGTTGTATATCATACCGTATCTTATATCGCTTATGGCCTGCTCTTTCAATCAGGTTTTTACCATGAAGCACTGCTGATTTTTTATGATAGTGTAATTTTTTAATTGACAATAAGGCGAAAGTTGTTTCTTATGCAAGGTTTTGATGCCGGAGTGGGCGCATAGCTCAGTTGGTAGAGCCACCGGCTCATAACCGGTCGGTCGTAGGTTCAAGTCCTACTGCGCCCACCACTACAACACAGAATCTGCTACAGTGACTCAGGTTCCTTGAATAGAATAAACTTTTATCTAAAGAGAGAGAGGCCAATTGCCTCACCCCTCATATTTGATTTTGCTGAATCAGGCACAGAAGCCTGTTTTAGGAAGCCCGAAATCCAAAGGTACATCCCGAAAGGGAAGTACCTTTTTTTTATGCCTGATTTAAAGGCATTAGGCGAGGGGGGCTGATGAATATAAAGCTTATCGATCTTCTTGCGGGACTTGATCAAATTGCACCTACTCATCTTGCTGAAAGTTGGGATAATGTCGGGCTTTTGATTGGAGATCCACAAAGAGATGTTCGCTCTCTTTTGCTCGGTCTTGATCCTACCCTTTCTCTGCTTGAAGAAGCCATCAGCCTTGGCGCTGATACCCTGCTCACTCATCATCCCTGTATCTTCAACCCACTCCATTCAGTTCAGGTAGCAACGCCATCGGGTGTTTTTCTTGAACAGGCTCTTTGTCATAAAATAAATGTGATAGCCTGCCATACTAATTTCGACAGTACAGTCGCTGGCGTCAGTGACGCCCTTGGGATACCTCTTGGGTTGAATACCCTTGAGCCCTTGCGTCCCGTTGATTCTGCAAATACTCAAGGAATTGGAAGGATTGGAACTTATAAAGAAGCACTGTCCTTTGATGTATTCATGCAACGAGTATTTGAAACGCTTAAGAGCCCTGCCGTACAGATTGCAGGGAAACCGCCACAGAAGATAAGGTCCGTTGCATTGTGTGGTGGAAGTGGTTCTGATCTTGCTGAAGAAGCATTTAGAAGAGGAGCCGATATCTATCTTTCCTCAGAAATAAAGCACTCAACAGCCCGTTGGGCTGAGGAAGCAGGCTTTTGTATCATTGATGCCAGCCATTACGCGACAGAAAAACCAGCCATGGCTTTTTTAGCTAATTTACTTGAAACACAAAGTCGTGATAACGATTGGGATATAGAAATATTACAAAGTACATCAGAAAAACCAGCATTTACTTTAATAAATAATAATAAATTTTGCATAGAATAAGTAATTTTACAGGAGAACTGTCTTGAACGAAGAAATAGTCGAACTAACGCAGCTGCAGGTAATTGATCATATAATCGATAAAATTGATTCAGAGATTACAAAAGAGCAGGATGCTCTTGATATCAAGAGTGTGGAACTTGCGGATCGTGAGTCAACCATCGAAACCCTTACTGTAAAAATTGATACTCTGGAAAAAGAACGTCGTACTCTGGAAGTGGAAATTGCTGATGAGATGGTACACGTAAAAGATCGGCAATCCAAAATGATGCAAGTTCAAACCGGACGGGAGCAGACAGCTCTTTTGAAAGAAATTGAGGATGGCAAAAAAGGCGTAAAGGAAAAGGAAGAAAAAGTTGTTGCCATCATGGAAGAAGTTGAGCAGCTAACTGCAGAAATTGAAGAGAATAAAAATCTTTTTAAGGGTGAAACAGAGCTTCTTTTGGAAGAGACCGAAGAGGTTAAAAAGAGCATTGCTGCCATTAATAAAAAGAAGAAAACACAAGAAAAGAAACGTGTTACCCAGGCAAAGAAATTAAAGCCTCAACTTCTTCAGAAATATGACACCCTTCGTGCTCATCGTAATGGTCTCGGTGTTGTCAATGTGATTGGCGGAGTTTGTCAGGGTTGTTTTATGGCTATTCCACCTCAGCAGTATAATCTGTTGCTTCGCGGTGATGATCATTTTGATTGCCCAACCTGTCAGCGAATTATGTATCACGAACCCGTGGAAGTAGAGGAAGAGGCGCCAAAGAAAAAACCTGCTAAGAAAAAGGCTGCTAAGAAAAAACCAGTTAAGAAAACAGTGAAGAAAACAACAAAAAAAGCGGCAACAAAAGCTGCTTAGATCGAAGAATAGTTTGAAAAATAGTATTTTATCACTATAAAAGAGTTTAGAGCGGGTGCATGATCGCTCGGATCTTAAGGTCCGAGAGGAAAGTCCGAACTCCACAGGACAGGATGGTTCGTAACACGAACGCCGGGTGACTGGCGGAAAGTGCCACAGAAAATATACCGCCGGATTTTTTAATTCGGTAAGGGTGAAATGGCGAGGTAAAAGCTCACCGCCTGCACAGGTGACTGTCAGGGCATGGTAAACCCCATCCGGAGCAAGACCAAATAGGAAGACACCTCGCAGAGATGCGAATATGATTGTCCGTTATAAGTCTTCGGGTAGGTTGCAAGAGGTGTCGGGTGACCGGCATCCCAGTGAAATGATCATGGCTTCCTGAAAAGGAAGAAACAGGATTCGGCTTATAGCCCGCTCTTTTTTTTTAATTGTGACCAATGTAAAAATGTCCTCAGTTGCCGCTATTATACCTGCTGCCGGAAGTGGAAGCAGGATGGGTCTTAACCATCCTAAACAATACCATCTTCTTGCCGGCGTCCCCATTCTTGTCCATACCATACGAGTTTTTGCGTTAGCCTCCTGTATCGATAAAATTGTTGTTGTGGTACCCATGGATCGAGTTGATTCTACGATCAGTTTACTGGAAGAGTATGGCCTCTCAGGTGATACCTTGCAGGTGATTTGTGGAGGCAGACGACGTCAGGATTCGGTGAAGGCAGGTCTTGATTCACTTGGTGATGATACAGATATCGTACTTGTTCATGATGGAGCTCGACCTTTACTCAGCACTGAACTGATATTCAGCTGTTGTGATGCTGCTGTTAAGTATGGTGCGGCCATTGCTGCAGTTCCTGTGAAAGATACGCTGAAAAAGAGTGGAGATAACGACTGCATCATTCAAACCGTTGACAGAGAAAATCTCTGGCAAGCCCAAACTCCTCAAGCGTCACGTCTGGATTTACTTCTTAGCGCATACGAAGCAGCAGGCGAGAGAGATGTAACAGATGAAGCCTCACTTCTTGAACTTGCAGGAATAGAAGTGCATCTCATCGAAGGATCTGAAACAAATATTAAAATCACCCGACCGGATGATTTGATTATTGCCGAGAAAATCATGCAAAACAATAAACCTGCCGCTACGTCTCTTCGTATAGGTCATGGCTATGATGCCCACCGCTTTGCTCCTGAACGAAAACTGGTTCTTGGTGGCGTCACAATTCCATATGAACTTGGTCTTGCAGGGCATTCCGATGCAGATGTGCTGACCCATGCACTGTGTGATGCAATCCTTGGTGCTTTGGGTGTCGGTGATATCGGGACTCATTTTCCGGATTCAGATCAGAAGTTTTCTAATATTTATTCTATAAATTTGCTCGATGAAGTAGTAAATCTGGCAAGGACTCGTGGCTTTATTTTGTCCAATGCGGATATCACAGTGGTTTGTCAGAAACCAAAGCTGGCACCGTTTATACAGGAGATGCAGGTAATTCTGTCAGGATCCTGCTCAGTTGCTGAATCTCAGATAAATGTGAAGGCAACAACCACCGAAAAAATGGGTTTTACCGGAAGAATGGAGGGCATCAGTTGTCATGCCGTGGTTCTTCTTGAACAAACAGGGAAGTAGTAGATGATTAATTATGCAATAGATAGAGAACGACTGGCTGAGACTTTTACCGAGTTGTGTGAAATTGACAGTCCATCCCGTGAAGAAGGACAGGTTGCTCAATACTTGAAAGAATTTTTCACAGGACTTGGCGCCGAATCCGTTGTGGAAGATTCTTCTGCTGCAAAAACGGGATCAGATAGCGGAAACCTGATTATTCGTTTTGCGGGAACCGTGGAAAAAGAACCGGTTTTTTTCGCATGCCACATGGATACGGTGGAACCCGGGCGTGGAGTGAAGGTACTTAGAACGGGGGATCTTTTCACAACAAAGAGTAATACGGTGCTTGGCGGGGATGATAAATCCGGAATCGCCGCATTAATTGAATTTATTCTGGTAATGCAGGAGAATGATCTTCCTCGTGGTCCCATTGAAATAATACTTACCACCTGTGAAGAAATAGGACTGCTTGGTGCCAAGGATTTGGATTATGGCCTTGTTCAGGCAAAATCCGGATATGCTTTAGATTCAAGTGGCATCGATATTGTTATTACTGGAGCCCCGGCTGCCAATCGTTTGAAGGTTGAAGTTCATGGAATTGCAGCTCATGCCGGGTTAAATCCGGAGCAGGGAGTCTCTGCTTTTTGCCTGGCAGCGCGAGCCATTGCTGATCTTCGCCTTGGTCGCCTTGATGAACAGTCAACGGCAAATTTTGGGCTGATTCATGGTGGCGTTGCAACCAATATTGTTCCTGATCTTATCACCATTGAAGGAGAGGTTCGTTCTCATTCTCCTGAAAAATTAGAAGATTATACTCGTGAAATTGAATCCACATTCCTGAAAGTGGTTGCGGACTGGTCGGCACAGATTGGCAGCGGCAGACGGCCATCGGTTGAGATAAGTGTGGAACACGAGTATCCGGTGATGCATCTTGAAGATGACGATCAGGTTATAACCCGAGTACAGAAAGCAGGTGAGCTGCTTGAGAGGGAAATCGCTTTTCAGCTTACCGGTGGCGGTTCAGATGCCAATATCTTTAATGGTCATGGTTTGAAGACTGCGATTGTTGCAACGGGTATGGCAAAAGTTCATACAACCGATGAATGTATTGAATTGGCAGATCTTGTTAGCTTAACAGAGTTATTGTTAGCAATTGTGGCTGTCTAGTGGCAACCTGGATACGTTTGTAACTATTCAGCAAGGCAATGAATTACCCATAAATCTGAACCGTAACTGCTGAATAGTTACATAAGTTTGATCATCCCGCTTTCCCCAGCTACGATTTCACCAATGTCTGCATAGGTGAGCGGATATCCCATATCTTTGAGATTGCTAAGTATCACTGCGCTCGCTTCAGGGGGCGCGGAAATGAGCAAGCCTCCTGAAGTTTGTGGATCAGCCAGTGCCATCTCTATGGCGTCATTGGCAGCGCCGTCTTTTTGCAACCATTTGGAATAAAATTTGAGGTTGGTATGAGCTCCTGCCGGAATAATACCCATATTGATAAAGTCCAGACATCCGGGAATAAGGGGGATTTGCTTTGCAAATATTCTGGCTGTAACCTCTGAGGCCATTGTCATTTCGTGAAGGTGGCCAAGAAGACCAAAACCCGTTACGTCCGTGCAGGCATTAACCTGGTACCCGTCATCTCTTGCTTTGGCGATGGCATCGGCTGGAGCACGATTAAGGGTGGCCATGATCTCTGTGATCTGTTCTTCGACCAAAGCTTCAGCAAGATTACCTTTCAGGGCGGTGGAGAGAACCCCGGTACCAAGTGGTTTAGTGAGGATTAACCTGTCACCAGCTTGAGCGCCGCTGTTGAGGAGAACCCGGTCGGGGTGGACAGTTCCCGTTACTGAAAGTCCGTATTTTAACTCATTATCTTCCACCGAATGGCCGCCGACTAAAAGTGCACCGGCCTCTTCTATCTTGGACAAGCCCCCTTTGATTACTTCGCTGAAGACCTCAAGCTCCATTGTTTTAATGGGACAGGCAAGGATGTTCATGGCAAGAAGTGGAGTTCCGCCCATGGCGTAAACATCACTTAAGGCATTAGCGGCAGTTATCTGACCAAATCGGAATGGATCGTCAACAATTGGAGTGAAAAAGTCAAGCGTCTGGATAAGAGCAGTTTCGTCATTGAGACGATACACTCCGGCATCATCGCAGGTTTCCGCTCCGACAATTAAACGATCATCTTTTGGTAAGGTGATGCCACAAAGTATTTGGCTCAGGTCCCCTGGGCCAAGTTTAGCTGCTCAGCCTGCGGCTTTTACGGTGGATGTAAGTTTTATCATTTTAGTGTGGGCAATAAAATTTCAGTATTCTCTCTTTAAACGCATCAACAAAGAGCAGTGAAAAATAAAAACGGGGTAAAAGGTGCTTTATTGTTGAATTTCCATGAAACATATTATAAATCTTTTTAGCAGATTTTAATAAAAGGCACAAAGATATTCGTTTTCTTTGTGCTTTTCCATTTTAAAGAAATGAAGAGATTTTTCCACTGTAGATGAAGGAATATATTGATGGATAGTAGCAGCGTACAGATTGTGGAAGATGGGCGTCCCAAACATGAGTGTGGTATCTGTGGTATCTATGGCCATGAAGATGCGTCCAAACTTACTTATTTTGGTTTGTATGCTCTGCAGCATAGGGGGCAGGAAAGTGCTGGTATTGTCGCTTCAGACGATGGCCAGGTTTCAATTCATAAAGCCATGGGACTTGTTCCAGAAATATTTTCAGAGGATATCCTGCAAGGCTTACCAGGATCAATGGCTATGGGGCATGTTCGGTACTCCACCACCGGTGCTTCCAATGTGACAAATTCTCAACCTCTTATGGTTACGCACAGGGGCTGTACTCTTGCCGTTGCCCATAACGGAAATCTTGTTAATTCCATGGAGTTACGTCAGGATCTTGAAGATAAAGGATCCATTTTTCAGACATCCATGGACAGTGAAGTTGTTCTCCATCTGATGGCGCGCACCACTCATCTTGGTTTGGATCGTGCTCTTGTTGAATCTTTTTCCTGTCTAAGAGGCGCCTACTCCATCTTACTGATGACGGAAGACACTCTTGTTGCCGTTCGGGATCCCAGCGGTTTTCGACCACTTTGTCTTGGAAAGCTGAATAACGGAGCCTGGATTGTCGCTTCAGAAACCTGTGCTCTTGATCTGGTTGAAGCCGAGTATGTACGTGATGTGAAGCCGGGGGAAATTCTGGTTATTACCAAGGATGAAATCCGCTCCATTTTCCCATGGCCCAAGCAAAAAACATCATTTTGTATTTTTGAGCAGGTCTATTTTGCCCGTCCTGATTCTGATATATTTGGAATTAATGTCTATGAGACACGCAAACGAATGGGAGAAATAATGGCACGGGAATCAGGGATAAAAGGGGACTTTGTGATGCCTTTTCCAGATTCCGGGAACTATGCTGCCATAGGATTCTCAAAGGAGTCCGGTATTCCACTGGAGATGGGGATGATTCGTAATCATTATGTAGGGCGAACCTTTATCGAACCAACACAGTCGATGCGGGATTTTAATGTGCGTGTGAAACTTAACCCCGTCAGATCTCTGTTAAAGGGTAAACGGGTGATCATTGTTGAAGATTCCGTTATTCGAGGTACCACTGGAAAAAGCCGGGTAAAAGCACTCCGGGAGGCAGGAGCTGCAGAGGTACACATGATGGTAAGCTGTCCCCCAACCCGATTTGCCTGTTATTACGGAATAGATTTTCCTTCATCGGATCAGCTTATTGCAAAGAATAATTCGACAAAAGAAATTGCTGCTCATCTTGGTTTGGATTCAATTTATTATTTGAGCCTTGAAGGCTTAGTGGAAGCCACAGGGCTTAATGCTGATGAATTTTGTCTTGCATGTTTTAATGGTGAATATCCTGTTGAACCGGACAGAAATTTCACGAAGAATGCTTTGGAAAGACAGGGGTGAATATGGCGGAAAAGTCTATTATGATAGATGTGTATGAGTGTAACGGATGTGGCGCCTGTGTGGAAATTTGTCCTGAAGTTTTTGGCATGGATGATTATGAGAAAGCGATTCTTTTAGATCCTGATGCTGAAATTACAGATAAGGTTGAAGAGGCTGCAGCTTACTGCTCTCAAAAATGTATCACTTTCGAATAAGAAATTTCACTTCGTGTTGTATTTGTTATATGCTAAGTGAAATGAGTGAGGAGTTCTAATTTCAGTTTAAAAATAATCTTGCTCTTTTAATTGATTCTTATAGTAACTGAGTATTCTTCTGGAAAAATGGATAATTTTGCACTGACAAAGCTACTTGAGTCTGGTAATACCGACGATCCTCTGGATGAAATTCTAGAGATTTTGAGCTTGATAGTGCCGGACTTTAAGCAGGACCCACTCGTTGCACTACACCAGGAAATCGGCCTGATTTTTGCTGGTGAGCATCCCGATTATCGCCAATCCAATACTAAATACCATAATCTTGATCATACCTATAGCGTGGTTCTGGCAACTACGAGATTGTTTCATGGCTTGTCCTGTGATGGCTGGCCTGTTTTAGAAGAAACCGTAGCAAAAGCTTTGTATAGTGCCTATTTCCATGATTGTGGGTTACTGCTCAAAAAGTCTGAGGTTGCTGAAACCGGAGCAACTTACACCATAGGTCATGAAAAACGTTCTGTTTTCTTCCTGGCTGACTACCTGAAAGAGAAAGAGTTTCCCGTTTCGTTTATTACTGATTGTTCTGTGATTATACAGTGTACAAATCTCAGAATTGACCCGGGTTCACTTTTTTTCCCATCTGCTGAGATGCAGTTGGCTTCATTTGCGGTGGGAACAGCTGATATCCTGGCTCAGATGGCCGATCGTTACTATCTGGAACGTTTACCCTCACTTTTCCAGGAACATCAGGAGGGAGGTGTGGCAGATCATAATTCTGTGGTGGAACTTATGGAGCAGACCTCCATATTTTACCATGATCTTGTGACGAGCCGTTTATCGAATGATCTTGGAGATCTCAGTAAATATATGCAGGTTCATTTTTGTGAGCGTTGGGGAGTGGATCAGAATCTCTACCTTGAGAGTATAGATAAAAATATTACCTATATTCACATGATTGTGGGCTCGTGTGATACCAATACTGAAGAGTCCCTACATCAATGCCTACGACGTATACCACCTTCCTGACAGATTTTCTGAGTTATTTTTGTCGTGGATCTTTTCCCGTCTCAAACATTTCAAAAAGATCATAAAACAATCTGGATACTGCACTGAAATGAGTGGCAGACCCTGAGTTTGCGTAGGCTTTTGTCAGTTCCATGGCTCGAGCGAAACTTTCCTGGGATTCTGACTCTTCCGGTGCCTTTAATACACTCACCAGACGTTCTCCAATTTCATTGCTGCTCATGGCGTTTCCTTGTTTGTTGAAAGTGTTTTTAATAAACGTGAAGCTAAGTGGCTGTCATTCAATTTCTTTAAGCATCTCTTCTATAACACTCAATCCACCTTGCCAGAAAGTAGGATCGGTCAAATCGATGTTGAATGGAGTTAATAATTCAGCTGGAGATTTACTTCCCCCTTCTGAAAGAAGATGAATATATTTTGGAATAAAAGCATCGCCTTCTTTCTTGTAAATTCGGTACAGTGCCAGCACTAGTAATTCCCCAAAGGCGTATGAATAAACGTACCCTGGAGTGTGCAGGAAGTGTGGAATGTAAGACCACCACGTTTTATAATGATCTCCAAGCGTCACCGCGTCGCCAAACATAGCCTCCTGGCTTGTCATCCAGAGCGTTGAAAGGTCCTCAGTTGATATCTCACCCTTTTTTCGGCGCTGGGTGTGAATCATATCTTCAAAGCGATTCATGGAAATCTGCCTGAAAACAGTTGCAAAGATTGACTCGAGTTTCTGGCAGGTAAATGCTTGTTTTTCTGCTGGATCATCGAGCGAATCGAGCTGTTTGTGGAAGATCAGGAGTTCGGCAAAGACGGACGCTGTTTCAGCAAGAACCAGTGGTGTGTCACTGTTGAAATATCCTTTTTCCTTGGCTAGATATTGGTGAATTCCATGCCCAAGTTCGTGAGCAACGGTTGAAACATCACGAAGATTACCGGTATAATTAACCAGAATATAAGGATTGGCACCCGGTACGGCCGGGTGAGCAAAGGCTCCACCTCTTTTGCCGTCGAGTAGCGGTGCATGTATCCAGTTCTGGTCGAAAAACATGGCCCCGATGTCTGCCATTTCGGGCGAGAAGGAACGGAATCCGTCGAGCACCATCTCTTTACATTTTTGCCATGGAACAAGTTTATCAGGTAGGGAAGGGAGTGGAGCATAACGGTCATAATCATGAAGCGTTTCAAAACCCAGTATCTTCTTTTTTACCTTATAGTAACGCTGAACAATATCATAGCGCTCGGTACAACTGCTCACCAGGGCATCGACTGTTTTATCATCAAGTTCATTGGAGAGATTTCGGGAACTAACCCATGATGGGTAGTGACGAAATCGATCTTCAATCATCTTATCTGCAAGGATGGTATTAAAAATGTGGCTGAGAATATGGAGCTGACTTTCTAAACCAGCGGTGAGCTCTAGTGCCGCATTTTTACGAACTTCACGGCTTGCATCGTAGAGATCTGAAAGAACTTCTTCTTCACTTCTTTTCTTTTCCCCGAACTCAAGGTTACCCATTAATTTTTCAAACAGTGTAAGCCAGCTGTCACTGCCAACTGGGGATATTTCAACCAGTAGAGCTTCTTCAGCGTGGGAGAGGAGATGCTGTGCATATTTGCGTAGATTCGTGAGAAAGTGGTGATAGGGAGCAGTGTCTTCTGCAGCAAGCAGTTTATCGGCAGAAGCCTGATCCATCTTGGCCCATTCCAAATCAAAGAAGACCAGCTCTTTGTTGACCG
>DAOVZA010000142.1 GCA_030635405.1 Desulfocapsa sp. | reverse complement strand
GGCAGCATCATGCAAATATGGAAATGAAGCAACGTTCACAGGAGATAGAAAAACGCTGCAAGCTATGATCTTAATATTATGAAAAAAAGCATAACAAGATGCTGCAAGAGGATAAGCAGGCAATCTGTTTTCCTGAATTCATCCTTGTTTCCAAAGTCTCAGATAAATCAAAGCATCAACGATGCAAACCCTGCTTCCCCCTGAGCTCAAAAGTTATCGATGGGTATCTTAATTCTTTTTTTGTTACCTGCTCCGGTTTCAGTCTTATTTGTCCAAATAGGGCATCAAGGATTCACCTGTGGCAGTCTTCAAAGCCTGTCGATTGGTATACAAACTGATCAAAGACAAGGCCAGTCGAGACTGAGTACGAACAAGATCACGCTGTACTTCATTAAAACGAGCCAGTGATTCCTGACCTGCCTTGTAGCCCTCTTCAACCAGATCCCTGCTCTGTTCAACAAGTTTAACTGAAGCACGCTGCAGCTTTAACTGTGCTCTTGCCTGTTCCAACCTGGTGATAGCCTGACGCACCTCACTCTGTATTCTGTTTTTCTGTTGGTCAAGTGTTCTTGCGGTTTCTCTCTGGTACGCCTTGGCCTCTGCGATTCTGGCTTTATCTGCACCACCTCGATAGAGATTGTAGGAGAGGTTCACAGAAAGTGCGGAACCAAAATCATCTCCCTCAAAGCCCATATCATCAATTCGGTTTCCATTTAATAATCCATTCAACGAAACTTTAGGATAAAGACTCGCCTGCTGTGCGCCAACAGTTGACTGTGCACGTTGTAAACTAAGTTCCTGACGCAAAAGATCGGGACGATTGGAGGCTGCAACCTCAAGTAGAGAATCAGTTGTAATATTGGCAAATTCATTCTCTTCAACCATATCCATCTTAACAAGAGCTAAACCATCCGGCATTTTGCCAGATTCACGGCCAAGTAGAACAGCAAGCCCGTAAAGGGCGAGATCATAATTACGCTCAGCCAGTAAAATATCCGTGGAAGCATTATTCATCTGCACCTGGAAATTGATTACAGCAGAAAGTGATCCGGCTCCGGCTCCCATACTGACCTCAGCTTCTCTTGCCTGATTTGAGTTAAAAGAAAAATCTGCCTCGGCAATGGTTTTATTGTACAGGGCAAGCTGTGCACCGTAATAGCTTTCAACAACTGATTGCAAAAGAAGACGCATGCCATCTCTTCTGGCCTGTTCACTTTCCTGTTGTCCATATTCGGCAATGAGATTTGAGAACTTTCTGGAAAATCCGTCAAACAGAAGCCATGAAGCACCGAGGGACAGTCTGTAGTTCTCACTATTACGATCAATATCAGCACCACCCATAAGAAACGATTGGGTAGTTGCATCAGCAACAGACATTTTAGCAGATGTTGCAGACCCGCCAGCATCAACACTGGGGTAATACAAAGCTTTTGCCTGTTCAATCCGTTGACGTGCCTGTTCCACTCTTTCAGCTGCTGCTGCAAGACTTGGGTTGTCAGCAAGTGCTATCTGCTGGGCAGTTGTGAGATCAAGCAGCTTCACTTCATCAAGAGTTGTACTGCCTGCAATGGGTGCAACAACGCTTATTACTGTTATTAATAAGAAAGATATTTTCCAATTCACTGTGTGTCCTCTTCCTGCTATTGTTATGCTCTTAATATATTTTATACTTTCAATGACCGTGGTTCTACTTCTTCCCGGGTAGGCCATCTTCCCGTCAAACCTTTTTGAAAAACTCTTCTAAAATCATTCATAATAACCAACAGACTCGGTATCAGCACCAGGGTCAATACCGTGGCAAAAATCACGCCACCTGCAACAGACAGGGCCATAGGGATAAGGAACTGTGCCTGCATATCCGTTTCCACAATAAGCGGAACCAAACCTCCAACGGTACTGATCGAAGTCAGGAAAATTGCCCTGAACCTCCTGGCACCAGCCTGAGTAATGGCATCAAACAACTTCATGCCAAGGGTGAGATTTTCATTGACCCGTTCTATCAGAACAATGGCATCATTAATCACCACTCCAGAAAGAGCAACCATTCCAAAGATCGACATCATCGATAAATCATAGCCAAAGAGCAGATGAGCAATAATGGCACCAATCAGACCAAAGGGAATTGTAAAGAGGATAATAAAAGGCTGAATATAAGAACGGAAAATGGTTGCGATAATAACAAAGATACCCACCATCGCAATGGGATAACCAACCTTTAAGGTATCAAAAGACTCCCGCATATTCTTTTTGGAACCCTGCATCGCAAGATGAACATCGGGATAATCTCGTTTTAAATCACGGAAAATTGTCTTCTCAAGCTCAGCAAAAATCTCACTGGAATTAGCCTGCTTATTATTAACCTCAGCCGTTACCTTAATTCGACGTAAACCATCGGTACGGGTAATCGTTGAAAACCCGGGTGCAAATGAAATATCAGCTACGGAAAGCAAAGGGACTTCACGACCATCACTGGTACGAATATGTACTCTTTCAAAATCAGAAACCCGTGTACGTTCACTAGCTGTATACCGTACCTTCACACGGATATCATCACTGCCACGCTGTAAACGAAATGCTTCTCTACCATAGAAACCGGCATTAATCTGTCTTGCCAGATCCTGCACGGTAAGGCCAAGGGTTGTAGCCTCCGGTTTAAGACTCAACTGTAATTCGTTCTTACCCTGTGCATAATCAGAACTGATCTGATACACCCCTGCAAACTCAGAAAGCGCATCCTGTAAATCATCAGATGCATGACGTAGAGCATCCATATCATGCCCCTGCAACCAGACTTCGATTTCAGCGCCCGAAGGTCCTGCATGCATTCCTGCAAAGGAAAGACTTTTAATTCCAGGTATCTCGCCGATTTCCTTTTCCCATTCAATCAACAGATCATTTGAATGTATGCCTCGTTTTTCTGAAGGAAGAAGAATAATCTGAATGGATCCCATATGAGGGCCAGTGGCTCCCATATCTCCGGACAACACCTGTCCAACAAGTCGCAATCGTTGGCGAACAAGAGGTTCTCCACTTGACGTCGTGGTCTTTGCGGCCAGTCGATCAAAGGCGCTCTCGATCTGATCCAGTGCTTCACTAGTGATACCCGGTGGAGTACCTTCCGGGAACTCAGCGGTGGACGTTATTACAAAGCCATCAAATTTGGGCATGACCTGGAATTTAACAAGACCTCCTTTGACAAGTCCCATACTGATTATAAGAACAGAGATAGCAACAGCCAATGAGACATATCGCCAATCAAGAACCTTTGCAATAAAGGGTGTGTATCTTTTTTCAATAAAGCTTTCGAGTCCCTGACTCACAGAACTCCGGCCACGCTCAATAAGATCAAATGGACCCCATAATTTCTTCTTTTTATTCAAATCTGGAAGATGACTTAAATGCGCAGGAAGCAGCAGCAGTGATTCAACAAGGGAAAAAGCAAGACAGGCTATCACCACAATGGGCAAAATAGCTATAAACTTGCCCATCGTCCCTCCAACATACGCAAGAGGAATAAAGGCTACAATTGTGGTGGTTACCGCTGCAAAAACTGGCATGGCAACTTCTGAAACACCATTAACGGCAGCATCAAAGGGGGATTCCCCCCGTTGTCTGTGCACATAAATTGACTCTCCCACAACAACAGCATCATCAACCACAATTCCAAGCACCATAATCAGCCCAAAGAGAGAGATCATATTGATACTTGCATCTATCGTCCAGAGAACAAACATTGCTCCGGCAATTGAGATGGGGATTCCAAGGCCCGCCCAGAATGAAAGGCGTAGATCAAGAAAAAGCCATAACATAAAGAAAACAAGGCCAAGCCCGATAACACCGTTACGGGTCAGAAGATTAATTCTGGCACGAAGGGAGTTGGTGGTATCATAAAAGACCGAAATATGAACGCCAGGTGGTAAGATCTTCTGTTTTTCAACAACAAAAGCCTGCACCGCATTGGATATCTTAATTGCATCTTCTTCTTCAGTTTTAGCAATCTGAACAAACATGGCCGGTTGATCATCGATGGTGGCAATAATAGGATCTTCAGTAAAACCATCTTTGATTTGTGCAATTTTATCCAGAGTGATAATTTCACCACCTGGCCGTGCCAGAACTACAATTTTTGCAAGCTCTTCTCCTGTATACTTACGGCCAACTGTGCGAATTCGTATTTCTTCACCAACGGTACGCAGGGTTCCGCCGGCAAGGTTAAAACTGGATTTGCGTACAACATTTGCAACCTGATCAAAATTCAATCCATATTTACGCAGCTTCTCTTCTGAGATCTCTATTCCAATCTCATACTCACGGGTACCATATGCTTCAACCTGTGAAATAAGTGGGTTAAGTTTAACCTCATCCTTAATCCGTTCACCCCATTGTTTAAGCTGTTTTTCGTTTAAATCTCCAGACAGTGCCAGCAGCATAACGACCTGCTTCTTCACAATGGCACGAATAATGGGTTTTTCTGCATCAACGGGTAGAGTTGAAATAGCATTCACATAAGAACGCACTGTATCGAGCACTTCACTGGTATCATAGCCATCTTTGACATCAACAATTACAGAGGCTAATCCCTCTTTAGATTTTGTTGTGTAAAGATCTATCCCCTGAACAGATTCGAGAGCATCTTCAATCTTCTGATTAATCCCCTCTTCCACTTCTTCAGGATCTGCCCCTGGATAGGGAACAGTGATCACGAGTTTATCGATGGCAAATTCAGGAAAACTCTCTCGTACTGTCAGTTTTGTAGCAAGAAATCCTGCAAAAAAGATGAGCAAAAGAATGATGTTTGCAAAGACCGTATTACGGGCAAAGGTGGCAAGCAATTTATTCATTATTTCTTCACCTCACCCTTCTTGGGAGGTACAGGTTTTGCAACCTTTACCAAACTACGCTCAAGAGGGTTCACAAGTCGAGTGGTGATCACCATATCGCCCTCTGCAATCCCTTCACTTATATAGGCGTTATTGTCCTGAACCCTTGCCACTTGTACCGGCACGGTTTCTAAGCGGCTATCACGAATCACGTAAACTGTGTTTTCAAAACTAACTGCCCAACGTGGTAACTCAACCACTTGCTGCATGGACTTACCAGGAATCACAACTCTGCAAAACATACCAGAAACAAGAGGCATTGGTCGCTTCTGCTTCATGAATTCTTTGGAATCTATACGAAGAACAACTTTAACGGTTCTGGTATTTTTATCGTAGGAGCTGACTCTGTTTAAAATACCTGTGGCACTGTTACTTGTATCTTCTGTCCAGCTCACTTCACATGATACGGGTTTCAAACCTGCGAACCACGCCTCTGAAGTTGATGCCATATCCCCACCACTCTCTGTAAACTGCAGCCATTTAAAAGCATCACGACTATCGAGTGGGACTTCGAGTTCAAGCAATGAATCATCGGCGAGACCAAGGACAATTTTACCGGGAGCCACATACTGGCCCTTTTCAATTTTTTTCGAGGTAATCCTGCATGTGAACGGTGCAAACACCTTGCAACGTTCAAGTTTAATTTCAGCACGAACCATGGCCTGTTTAACCTGAGCGAAACGGTCGGCAGAGCTATTTGCGGATTTCTCAGCTTTTTCAACTCCTGCTCTGGTTCCAACTTTATTCTTCTCAAAAAGCGTTCGTACACGATCGAGTTCCTTTGCAGTGATAACCTTATCTCTTTTTAAGATAGCGAGACGTGTCTTATTGGACTCATAATCACTTCTGTAATCACGATCATCTATGGCAAAAAGAAGTTCTCCTTTAGCTATAACCTCACCGGTCTGCAACCTTGGGTGTACCTCAACGACACTGCCAGCAACTTCTGCGGCAATTTCAACCATACGGAGGGAGCGCAATTCACCATGAGCTTTGATCTGCACCGGAACATTTTTAAAAACAGCAGCAACGGCTTCCACCTGAATAGCTCTTTCAACCTGTTCCGCATGACCAGGAGACTTCTTTTTCCCTTTAAGGAATGCAAAGCCACCAAATCCAACCAGTAAAATTATCAGACAGGCAACTACTCGAATGAGTATTGTCGCACGGCTACCGTTTTTCTGTTCTTCACTCATAGTTATTCACTTTGTTTTGATAATACCTGCTCGACACTTTCAAGCACTTCACACCATTTTTGGGCTGTCTCCGGCCCCACTTTTTCAACCAGATAAAGGAATGCTGACTAAACCGGATTTTATATTTATCGTGAATAGATTTTAGAGAGTGCTTGCCCTTATTC
>DAOVZA010000397.1 GCA_030635405.1 Desulfocapsa sp. | reverse complement strand
TCAGGATAGTTGTATTCTCAGCAGTTCTTTGTATACCTCAGATTCTGCATCAGCCACACTGTTCAACTTTTCCTGTATGGCCTTGAAATCAATTCCAGCACCTTTTCTTCTGCGTATGGCCGTTACAATGAGTAAAGCAAGTTCCCGCCACTGATCACCCACTGCTGTCATCATCTCTGAGCAGTTTTGCAATTCTTTATTATTCAGTAGAGATCCGGCTTCCTGCAAAAAAGATGCGTAGATAAAACGAAATCCAGCGCCTCCAGTGCCAATCTCTTCCTGCATTCGTACAATATGGCCTAGAAATAATTTGGCCCATCGTGGATCTTTTTTCTCCAGTCTGGCAATGCTTTTACCAAGTGCACGAATTCCACGAATACCAGCAATGGGAACAGGAGTTTTCAGCATGGCTTTGGCATTTTTACGGATCACTGTAGGGATGATACTTTTATAATCAATCTGCTCAGGAATATGAGATGGATAGTACAATAATCCCTTGGGAGCCATCATACCTTTGACAAACCTGGCTTTTTGAAGATCCTTTGCAGGACAGCTCTGGCTGGTTTCAAAAACAGGATCACTTATAAGGTATTGATCCTCTTTCTTGCCATATATTATAAGGTTGTGGGCATTAAAATGAAATCGCATTTCAGGTGGAAAGTAGGGGAGCCAGAAAACTGAACTTTGAGCACCGATGAATTTTCCCTGTTCCAGTAATCGATCCAGAGTTTCCATTCCTTTTTGAGGGTTGGAAAAGGTGTGCATCTTCATTTTGATGCCAAGGTTCTTCTGCAATCCTTTGATTATACCCTTAGGGCGTGTCCGATAGCTGACGAGTGGCATACCACCCATCTTTAAAAAGGGAATGTAAGCAAATAGTAAGGCGCCGGACAGGCCAAAGACCATGGCTTCAGAAAGCGGCAGTCCGTGATGAGACATCAAAAGGGACATGACACCACTTTCACAGTGGGCAAAATGTTTATGATTAAAAGTTTTATGCCTATTCATCTTCTGGCCATGCTTGAGGCAGTTTAGAGAGTTCGGCGCTCGTCAGGCCAAGGGCATTTTCGTAGCGTTTAAGTAATGCAGGAGTGAGTTTCATAAAAACCGAGGGCTCAAAGTGGCGTTTGATTCGCCATTTGAATAAACCGGTGGATTCAGCCAGAACATGCAAATCCATACGACAGTTATACATATGAAAATAGAGGGGTGACTTGTTGCCTTTTGTCACCTCTTCATGTGCTTCATTTGCAAGGCGCTCAAGTTCATGAACTGCTTGCATGGTGGCTTCTTCTTCAATTTCCCAGCCACTTGAGGGGATTACATTGTAGTGACCCGAACTATCCGTTGCATACATCGCTTTTTTATTGTTGGCGTAGGTGCTGATGTTATCCTGTGGAACCTCTTTTTGTTTCATTAACTGATTTTACGCCCCGTGAGCAGAAAGACTGGATAGCTTCTGCCGGTTTCTTCAGTGACTATACTGTGAATAATATCAGTGTTCAGATTTCCCATACCATGATCCTGAAGAAGAGCGCCTAGCTTTTCAGTGTCAAAGCCTTTATGCCAGATCCCTTCCTCATCTTCGCCATGAAAGGAACCATCTTCTGTTACAAGATCGGCAATGGCAATATAGCCACCAGGGTTAAGAAGTTTAGTGAAGCATTTAAGCACACCTTCAGCATCCTGAATATGATGTAAAGTCATGGCACAAAAGATAATGTCATGTTTTTTGTTGTAGTTATCATTTAGCAGATTGGCACAAAGTGTATGAACAGTACAGTTGTCAAGAGTACCGGCTTTCTCCTGTAAAACATCAAGCATTCCCTGTGATGTGTCGATGGTGGTTAATTGTAAAAGGGAGGGCGCAACGGCAAGCCCTACAAGACCGGTTCCGCAGCCATATTCCATCCCATCCATTTCTTTAGTTAATGGCAGCTTAAGAATGGCTGAGCTTATTTTCTCAGCAAGTATCACTCTGCGGGATTTGCCATCCCAGTTTTTTGCTGCCTTGTCAAATTTTTCAGTACTCATCTCTATGCGTTCCTTATCTGTAAATTCTACGAGTCTTATAGTTCACCAAGCTGATCAAAAAGATCGGCATCAGCTTCAATCTTAGATCTGTTACCAATGATCATCCTGTTACTGTTTTTCTGCATATTTGCGAATGCATCGGCGTAGGATTGCATGTCACTTACAGATGTGGAGATGATTTCTTCTATTCTCTGCTGTTTGAACTCTGTTGTTATACCACTCAGATACTCATTTCTGGCAGAAGCTCCAATTGCAGCTGATGCCTGATGCGGAGTAAAGTTTCCATAGGTTCCTATGATTAACTGTTGCAGAACCTCGGGCGGCAGTTCAAGATTTCTAACAACTTCAGACATGGCCTGGTAGCTGTCATAGGTTTTTCGCACCTGTGGATCCCGGTAGCTGATCACTCCAAAATTACCGCTGAGATGACTAAACTGTATAAAACAGCCGTAGGCTCCACCCATTTGTCGTACTGTGTTCCAGAGATAATCTCGTGAAAGGTAGGTCTTAAGGACTTCAAAATGTCCATTGTAGCCCTTACCTTGTGGCAGTA
Organism: Desulfocapsa sp.; assembly: GCA_030635405.1. Next base: position 149 of record DAOVZA010000397.1, on the reverse strand, counting down.
GGTTTCCACCCTGTACTGCGTAAACGACTTCTGCTGATGTGATAATTGCCTGGTGCCTGGGGATCTTGGGCGGTATGAGTTCCTGTCTTGCGTGTACAGCATCTGGCAGTGCTGAGATTAGTCCTTTACAGTGCTCCTTAAATGTTGTG
>DAOVZA010000303.1 GCA_030635405.1 Desulfocapsa sp. | reverse complement strand
CTGTACAACTGCTGCTGATCATCACTATATTTTCCCTGAAGCTGCCCGCGAAGCACTCGATATTCAGGTTGATGCAATAAAAGAGATTGGTGTTCGTGCAACTCTTACCCGTGGTTCCATGAGTCTTGGTGAAGATGATGGCGGCTTGCCGCCCCGTAACACCATTCAGGAAGAAGATGCTATCCTTAGTGATTGTGCACGTGTGATAGACAGATATCACGATGGACAGGAAGGCTCCATGATTCAGGTGGCCCTAGCTCCCTGTTCACCTTTTAGTGTGACTGAAGATTTGATGAAACAAAGTGCACAACTTGCACGTGAGAAAAAGGTTCGTCTGCATACTCATCTAGCTGAAACACATGATGAGACAGATTTCTGTATTGAACTGTTTGGAGTTCGTCCCGTTGATTATCTTGAACGTGTTGGTTGGATGTCGGATGATGTCTGGCTGGCTCATGGTATTCACTTTAATGAAGAAGAAATCAAAAGACTTGGCAAAGCTGGTGTCGGAATAAGCCATTGCCCCAGTTCAAACATGATTCTTGGCTCAGGACAATGTCCCACAATTGATCTTGAAAAGGCTGGCAGCCCAGTAGGTCTTGGTGTGGATGGCTCAGCATCAAATGATGGATCCAATATGATTCAAGAGGTGCGGCAGGCTTTAATGCTGCAGCGCCTTCGTTACGGCTCGGCAGGTATCACCCATTTTGATGCTTTTCGCTGGGCAACCCAAGGATCAGCGCGATGTCTTGGAAGAGATGATATCGGAACTATTGCTCCTGGCAAACAGGCAGATCTTGCCCTGTTTAAGTTGGATGAGACCCGCTTTTCAGGTGCTGGTGATCCTTTGGCAGCTCTGCTCCTTTGCGGAGCACATAAAGCTGATTACGTAATGGTTAAAGGGCATTGGAAAGTTGAGAATGGAGAGTTAAACGATGTGGATCTGCCGGATCTTCTGGATAAACATGGCAGGGCTGCACGAAAATTAGCAGGTTGATTAAAGAGTATTTAACATGGTGAAGATTCACCAGATATTATTCATTTAAAGAAGGAGAGAAAGATGAAGAAAAGTTCGATTATGATGGCAGGTTGTGCCTTAGCACTAGGTACCTTGGTTGCTGCTCCAGCTGACGCCAAAGACTACTTCCACAAAACAGAAGTCCAGTTGCATGCTGATTTTGCCAGAGATAAAGGCTTCAAAGATGATAATGGTGGAGATATCGAAGAAGATATCCTTACCGCAACTTTTCTGCATGTTTCAGAATGGAAATATGGTGATGTGTTTGGATGGTTTGATATAGAAGGACAAGACGGGTATAAGTTAGATGCTGCCCAATATTATGGTGAAGTTTCGGCTCGATACAGTTTGGACAAAATCATTCAAGGTCCAGAAAATGGAACCAATATGCTCGGATCTTTTCTTAAAGAAACATACGTAAAAATTGAATATAATTCTGGTTCACCAGCAGGTGGCTTCGATTATATTGATGATGCGATTCTTTATGGTATCTCCTTTGATCTCGGTCTTGGACAGCCCAATTTTGGATTCTCCAACGTATCCTTTATGGTTAAAGATTACGAAGTTATTGATGAAAGAGACAGCAGCGAAGTAAGCTGGCAGTTTACCTATGCCTGGGGACAGCCTTTTTCTATCGGATCTGTTAATCTTGATTTCCAGGGATTTATCGACGTTTGGGAGTATAACGATGAAACAGTTGTTTTAACCGAGCCACAGATCAGATTGAAACTTAACTCTTTTGTTGGAAAAGGAAGCTTCCTTTCCGAGACTTCAATCGGTATGGAGTTTGAAATTAGCAACAGGTTCTTTAGTCAGGCTAACAGTGATATAATAGTTAACCCAACTATTTTCGTTGCAACATCATTCTAACAAAAGATAGCATCTGTTTTTGTTGAGTGTTATTGAGGGCGGCTGATTATATCAGTCGCCCTTTTTGTGTTGTATTGTAATTTTCACTTCAAAAGATTGAATTTAAAATGATAGAAAAAGAAATTCTGACCCACTTAAAACACAATTGTAGCGTTGCTTTAGTAACCATCATTGATAAAAGTGGATCAGCTCCACGGCTTCCCGGTTCTAAAATGTTTGTGGAAGAGGATGGGATACTGCACGGTACCATTGGTGGTGGAAGAATGGAATTCACAGCCCATGAAGCGGCTATTAAAGTTGCTTGTGGCGCTGTTCCTGTGCTCACTGAATTTGATATGCGGGGAAGTGGCGCAGGTGACGACACGGATATGGTTTGTGGTGGTGTGCAGCTTGTTCTTATCGAACGACTTGAGCCTGAAATGATCCCTATGTTTGAACAGGCTCAGGACTGCTTTCATGATGGGGCAAAAGGTGTCTGGATGATCGATATAACAGATCCGGAACGTCCTTTACGATCCTTTGTCGATATGCGAAAATCTGATGTGCCACCGGAAGAGATTGATTTTAAGGTCGTTATGCGCCAGAGAAGAACGCAGCTGATAAGTCTTGAGGATAAATCCATCGTCATTGATCCACTTCCTAAATCAGGAACAGTTGTTTTGATTGGTGGAGGGCATGTCTCTAAAGAAGTTGCAAAACTGGCAAGCTATGTGGATTTTGAAGTGATTGTTTGTGATGATCGTGAAGAATTTTCCAATCCTGATCGCTTCCCAATGGCCAGATCCACTCATGTTATTAAAGATTTCAAAGATCTGTTTCAAATAACCGGTCAGGGCGAGGATTATTACCTGCTTATCATTACCCGAGGGCACAGTTATGACAGAGATGCACTTGATCAGGCCTTGCAGACACCGGCCCGATATATTGGAATGATTGGCAGTAGAAGTAAACGTAATATAACCTATACAAAACTTCGAGATCAGGGCTACACCGATGCTGACTTTGCACGTGTGCACTGCCCGGTTGGTATGTCAATTGGTTCTGAAACACCAAAGGAAATTGGCATAAGTATTATTGCCGAATTGATTGCTGCTCGAGCAGGAGCATTATAAAAACATGTCAGGAATCTTTAATACTCTGATCAGGGACACTGACAAGGTTGTTTCTATCGTTGGCGGAGGCGGTAAAACATCTCTTATGTTTCTACTCGCCCATGCATTCCAGGGAAAAGGGCAGAACGTTGTAACAACAACCACCACACGAATCCTACGGCCCACAGAACAGCAATCCGCTAATGTTGTCCTTTTTGCAGATGATGATTTTAAGGATAATTTACAGGACTGTCTCAGCCTAAATGGTCATGCAACAGTGGCTGACCACTTTTTACCGGAAGGCAATAAATTAAAAGGGATAAACTGTTCCCAAATTGAACAGATATGTGATTATACTTTCGTTGATCGGATTGTTATAGAGGCCGATGGTGCAAGACAATTATCTTTTAAAGCCGCTGGTAATAACGAACCTGTTATTCCCCCTAACACAGATCTTTTTGTCAGTGTAGTGGGTCTTGATATAATAGGTAAAGCTTTGAACGATGAAAATGTCTTTCGTGCTGAACTGGTCTCTTCCCGTACAGGGCTGGAAATGGGAGAAAGAATCACAGCTCTTACATTAGCAAAGTTAGCTGTTCATTCACAAGGATTGCTTAAAGGCTGCCCCAGCAACGCACGAAGTTGTATAGTGCTAAACAAGATCGATAT
>DAOVZA010000150.1 GCA_030635405.1 Desulfocapsa sp. | reverse complement strand
GGCGGTTGAAGATACCAGTCGGGCAATGGAGGCAATTCGAGGCAATGTTCAGGATACGGCTCGAGCCATTAAACGTCTTGGAGAGAGTTCTCAGGAAATCAGTGACTTTGCCAAGACCATTAATGATATTTCAGATAGAACGTCTATCCTGGCACTAAACGCATCCATTCAGGCAGCAGCCGCGGGTGAAGAAGGACGAGGGTTTGCTGTTGTTGCAGAGGAAATTCAGCGACTTTCAGAGCGTTCTGCCGGGTCAACCAGACAGATCGACACTCTCATTCGGAATATTCTGGGGGAGATCAGTGATGCCGGAGTAAGTATGGATTCAAGTATTCAGGAAGTTGTTCGAGGAACAAAACTTTCTGAGGATGCCCTTGCTAAGCTCAATGATATTAATATGCGTTCTGCTGAAGTTTCCGAATTGATTGGTGCTGTATCTCGTATTACGAACGAGCAGGCTGCAAGCTCTGTTGAGGTTGCTAAGACCATGAATGAAATTGGGGTAATCAGTACAGAAGCTGCAAGGGAAACAAGAACCTCATCAACATCCATGCGGGACATGGCGCAGGTTGCCGACGAAATGTTGCAGGCGGTTGCTATATTTAAGCTGGATGATAAGGATATCAAGGTTGCTGCCGTTGCAACTGATGACGATAGTCTTGTGAGTATTGAGGCTGAAGAAATAAATGAAAAGGACGCTGAAGCAGAAGATTTAGCCTTTTTGTTAAGTGATGAGAGTTAAATAAATCGCTTATTGTAAACTGGGAATTTTGTAGTACAGAAAAATTTGCTAATTACATTCAGTTCTGAGAAGATAAATAGAGTAATAAACGAAATATTAAATACCTTTAAAAGGAGATAGTAGGATGAAAATAATGAACGGATCTATTCTAAAATTTGGTTTGGCTGTATTTGGTTGTTTCATGCTTGCCAATACTGCTGGTGCGGCACTTAAACAACAGGTTGTAACTCTTGAGGCTGCAGGAAATATTGAAGATGTGAGCCAGGAAATTACTAAAGCGTATTTTTATAATCAACTCGAAATTCGTGTCGTTCAGGCCAAAAGAGATATAAGTGAAGGCCTGGAAAGATTAGATAATTCCATTGTAGTATTGAGCAAGGAAGCATCAACAGATGAAGAAGTGAAGGGCATATTAACCTTTATTGAATTTTCACGTGATGAGATGAAAACCATTATTACTCAACCCTATTCTGAGGAAAATGGTGCCATGATGCTGGATTTTAGTGAATCACTCCTTGAAGGTGCAACGCTTATCGGTAAAAAACAACTTAGTGAAAATGATGTCGAGCAAATGGGTCTGGTTACCGTTAAGCAGATGGAATTCTTGCTGGAACGAATCAATAAATATTATATTGCCCATAAGGCTGGATTTAAAGATTATAATAATGTGGTTCAGCTCAAAAAGGCTATTGAAGCATTTGAAGCGAATCTGAAAAAAGTTAATGCTTATAGTTACCCTGCATCATTGCAACCCAACATTGAAAAAATCAATAAATTCTGGCCTATTGCCAAGAGATTCTACCTTGGTATTGAAAAAGGTGCCCTGCCCATCATTGTAATGTCCTCGACGAATAATCTGGAACGTTCACTCCATACCCTTCAGGATTATCACCTTAAGAAAATGACTGCTAAATAATGATGGAATGGTGACCCGAATTACGTCTTATACTGTAATCTCGAGATTGAGAAATGGAATTTTATAGCCTGTTGTGACAGACTGGCAAGTATTTAAATAAATGGGGTTAACGATGGTATTAAAAGGAAAAAACAAAACAATCTGGATGCTGATAGGTTCACTCATGCTGACGGGATTCTGTTTTGTGACGAATGCAAATTCTGCGATTGAGTCAGTAGAGGAAGCGGTTAACCGTGCGGGCAGACAGCGCATGATAACTCAGCGTTTACTGAAAGATTATTCAATGGTTGGCATGGGACTGCAATTTGCCAATCCTGGCGAAGATTTAAAAGAAAAAATTGTCTGGTTTGAAGAGTCATTAAAAGATCTGCAGGCAATGCAGGTTAATGATGAAGTCAATAAAAGCCTGAAGGAAAACGGAACACTATGGAAGCCAATAAAAGTTGTTTTGGAAGGCACATCTGAAAAGGTTAAGGCAAGAGATTTACAGATAAGTCTTGAAGCTTTGTTGAAATCCTGTCACAGGAGTACCGTTCTTCTCAGCAAAGCATCTGGTAGTGAAGCTGGTGAGATCGTAAATATATCAGGTCGTCAGCGTATGTTGTCACAAAGGCTGGCTTCTCTGTATATGTTGAAAGTATGGGGAATTGCCGATCCTGAGTTTAAGGATAAGCTTGATAACACCATGAGCGATTTTGCGAAAGCGCAGATAACTCTGGTGGAGAGCTCTCTTTCCACACCGGAAATACAGAAAAAACTTGCTGAAGTGAAAAAAATATTTTCCTTCTTTGAGATCATGGCAAAGACAAATTCTGAAAGGTATTCTCCTTCTCTTATCAGTAAATTGACAAACAATATGCTCATTGAGATGGACGCTGTTACACGATTGTATGTTGCTGGGAAATAGTTTCTTGAACTCCTTTTTTTAACGGTCATGTGATGAAAACTCAAACAAATACACAGCCGCATGTGGATGAAAATAAAGTCTCTTTTGAGAGTGTCTGCGATCATTTAGTTAAGCGATATGAGATGGAACGCGGGCAGGTTGAAGAGATCATGAAAACATATGCGGGTGTGTTGCAGAAGTCTCTTCACAAACTTCAGGGAGCTCTGACTAATCAGGATGGTAAAGAGGGGTCTTGTGAGGCGCATACCCTGAAGGGAGCATTGCTGAATCTTGGATTATCTGAGCAGGCTGGCCTTGCCTCCACTCTTGAAAAGGAATTGGGTAAAAAAATAACACCTCATCATCTTGTACAGGTGGAAAATCTAATCTGTGAGCTGAGCCTTGTAACAGACAGGGCATGATGTTCTGAAAAAAATCCTCTCAAACTATTGTGTTTAAATCCTTAGCCTGATAGGCTTAATTGGGTAGCGCTTCATTCCTTTTTAAAATTGATTCTTGGTCATTCTACCAAGGGGACTATGCCATAAAATGGGATCTTCAAAAATAAAGCAAAATGTATATGAGAAACAGATTGATCTGCTGTATCAGCAGTTGCCACAATCGTTACTGGCAGCAACTGGTGTGGCATTGGTGCTGTTTTTTGCTTTATCAGATTTTCCCGATCAAAATGCTTTAATCATTTGGCTAACCGCAACAATTTCTGTTGTTCTGTTTCGAGCCGTTACGCTGGTACTTCATAATAGAACAGGGAAACAGGATGTACCTGATTATAAACGATCTGAAAAGTTACATCTTGCAGGAGTAATACTTGCCGGAACTACCTGGGGATGTGTGGGATCTTTTCTGTATGCTTTAAGCGGTGATGGCAGTACCAGGATGATCCTGTTTATCGTTATAATAGGGATGTCTGCAGGTTCTATTACTGGCCTTGCCTACCGTAAGCTTCCTAGTTATCTTTATATTTTCCTGACATTACTTCCGGCACATATCGGCCTGTACCTGGCACCCGATGGTAAAAGTATTTTTATCGGCGGGACTCTGCTTGTTTATACATTCTTTCTTTTGAAAAATGCCAATTCTTATCAGGCCAATAGCGAAGAAATGCTGGTCTTAGAAGAAAAAGCTCTGGTTAGAGAAGAGCAGTTACAGGAGTCACAAAAATACGCTGAAGATAACAGTCTTTACCTTGAATCCATTCTTAAGTCATCCTCTGAAACAGCAATAATTGCAACAGATACAGATTTTTCTATTAAGTATATCAACCCAAAGGCAGAACAGGTTTTTAATATAGATAGAGGCAGTGGACTGGGTAAAAACATAGCCGATGTTTATAATGCTAAGGGTGAGCAAGATTCTACTATGGATAAGGTTAGCCATATTGTTGAGAATGTACGTCAAAATGGCACTTACCAGTTTTTCATGGACATGGAAGCCACTGCCCTTGATGTACGAATAAACAGAATAGACAATCAAAGTGATGACTTTGCTGGTTTTCTGCTCATGGCAAACGATGTTACTGAGAGTAAACGTGTGAATTCTCAGTTGAGTAAACTTTCACGTGCAGTGGAACAGAGCGACAGCACCATAGTCATAACCAATCTGGATGCAACAATTGAGTTTGTCAATCCGGCCTTTACTCGATCCACCGGCTATACCAAAGAGGAAGCAATTGGCCAAAATCCACGAGTTCTAAAATCAAATCTTCAACCAAAAATCTTCTATCAGTCGATGTGGGAAACACTATTGGAAGGAGAGGTCTGGCGTGGAGAAATGCATAATCGGCGTAAAGATGGAAGCCTCTACTGGGAGCATGTCACTATCTCCCCTGTGAAGGATGATGATACCGGTAAGGTCACACATTATGTGGCTGTTAAAGAGGATATTACGCATCGAAAAGAGACCGAACAAAAAATGATTGAGATGCAACAGCAGGCTCAGAATGCCAATCGGGCAAAATCTGATTTTCTTGCCAATATGAGTCATGATATTAGGACACCGATGAGCGGTATCGTTGGAATGACACTGCTGGCTTTGGATACAGAACTCAGTTCTAAACAGAGAAAGTATCTGCAAAATATCAAACTCTCTGCAGATAGTCTTCTTGTCCTTCTCAATGACATTCTTGATTTCTCAAAAATTGAAGCCGGGCAGTTAACCATAGAAGAGCATTCCTTCAATTTACCGGAGTCAATGGATAATATTGTCTCGATGATGGAACTCAGTGCTAAAGAGAAAGGTCTTGAATTAATTCTCCAAAATGATGCTCCCGAATTACCTGTCTTTGTGAAGGGTGATGAACTTCGTCTGCGACAGATTCTGGTGAATCTTATAGGGAATAGTATCAAATTTACTGAAGATGGGTCCATAACACTTAAACTTATCCCTGCTGAAGAAGACGAAGAGGCAGGAAAACTCCATTTTATGGTGATTGATACTGGAATTGGTATTCCCGTTGATAAACAGGAACATATTTTTACAAGTTTCAGTCAGGCTGATGCCTCAACTACCCGTAAATTTGGTGGCACTGGTCTTGGGCTTTCCATTTGTAAGCAGCTGGTAGAGCTAATGGGTGGCAAGATCTGGGTGGAAGGAAACAGAAAGAAGGGCTCGATCTTTCATTTTACTGTTACTCTAGCGCCAGGTCAGGAAGAGGATATTCTTAAACCTGATAATCTCACTGTACAACGGGTTGAAAAACTTGATGTTCTTCTCGTTGATGATAATGAAATAAACCTACATATTGCCAGGCATATACTAGAAAAAGCAGGACATCAGGTAATGACGGCAACTAATGGGGTGGAGGCTCTTGAAGTTCTGGTGGCGCAACGTTTTGATGTTATCTTTATGGATGTTCAGATGCCGGTTATGGATGGTTTAACTGCCACTAACATCATTCGTGAAAGTGAACAGGGGCAGGATGTGCAATTCCCTGGCCTTCTGCCGAATCTTTCAGCACTACTCCTTCAAAAGTGTAAGGAGTGTGGACATATTCCCATTGTAGCCATGACCGCAAATGCCATGGATAGTGATCGGGGGAAGTGTTTGGATGCAGGAATGGATGATTATCTGACAAAACCATTTGGACCTGACGATATTCAGAGAGTCTTAGCAGAGGTTAGTCGTAGTGCCTGATGGTGTTTAATTTAGATATCGAGTGACTTTTCTCTTTTATTTATCTGCTCTCACAGAGGACAATACTGTGGGCAGCAACTTGAAGATTCTTTGCATTGACTGCTTCCTGTAGTTCCGGTTTGATTATATCAGAAGAGATGGAAAGAGCTGTGTTCATTGCCAGGTGCCATGAGCGTCCGCTTAATTCCGGAAGTTCCATGGATATATCCTCATTTGACATATTGAGCATGATGTGCAAATCTTCCTCTTCAACTTCAACTCTGCTCAAGGTTAAAGCAAGAATCCGTGATGATGGATCGTTCCATTGAGGTTTATTTAACTGTGCACCATGCCAGGTGATATCCTGCATGGAGGACAGAGTAGATTCCGATCCT